>NZ_JBAWHG010000051.1:0-19554 GCF_049593655.1 Chlorobium sp. | reverse complement strand
CCCCAACGCCAGCCCTTTCCTTATCGTTATTGCCTGAAAAATCGCGGATGCATAGAGATTACTTTCTGAAAAAAAGGATAAAGTTCAGTAAGCTGCCGATTGGCAGCGTACTTCTGCAACTCAAACGTTATGCTACAAGAAGAAGCCTATGAACAATTATTACGTCTACGTGTACATTGATCCCCGCAACCTTGAGGAGTTTTACTTCGGTAAGGGTAGAGGTTCCCGGAAAGACGCTCATCTCTCAGATACGTCTGATTCTGAAAAAGCTCGACGCATCGCGGCAATACATAAAGCCGGACTCAAGCCAATAGTCCGCGTGATTGCTCGCGATCTCTCCGAACATGATGCGCTCTTGGTAGAAAAAACACTGTTGTGGAAGCTTGGGCGGCAATTGACAAATATTTCCTCCGGGCACTACTCGGAGAATTTCAGGCCTCACAACACCATGCACCTCGAGCTTTCTGGCTTTGATTACCAGTCGGGGGTTTACTACTACAACATCGGTGAGGGGGCTCACAGAAGCTGGGACGACTACAAGAAGTTTGGGTTTATCTCGGCCGGTCAAGGCGCTCGGTGGCGTGATGCAATGCTTGGGTTTCAAAAAGGCGATGTTGTGGCTGCATATTTAAAGAATTACGGTTTTGTCGGTATCGGGGTCCTCACTGACCGCGCGAAACCAATCCGAGAGATAACTATAAAGGGCAAGCCTTTACTCAGCTACAATCTGCACTGTCAGAGAATGTCTGACAACGCTGAGTCAGATGAAAAGTGTGAATATGTCGCGCCAGTAACGTGGGCTGCCGCCGTGGAATGCAGTCAGGCTAAGTGGAAAGCAAAGGGGGGGCTCTACACCACAACGCATGTGCGAGCATCTCTTGATGGTCATCCAACAACTATTGATTTCCTGGAAACGGAGTTTGGTATAAAGGTTCGTGAACTTGTAGCATAACAAGCGGATGGAGCAGATACTCCGCGTCGTCAAATAAAAATTCCGCCGCAGAGCACTGCTCATCCGCGGTCACGTTTGGAGGATGAAAAAATGACGAATCAGGATTTAATTTATCAATTTAAAATTGAACTCGCTGAAATAGAACCGACTATTTGGAGGGTAATACAAGTTCCTTCAAAGTTCTCTTTCTGGGACCTTCATGTGGCTATACAAGATTCTATGGGATGGTTGGATTACCACCTTCATGTATTTCGAATGATAGAATCACGAAAAAAGAAGCATATAGAAATTGGTATACCTGATGAAGAACTCGGTTTTCAGGAAATATTGCCAGGCTGGGAAACTCCTATAACAAAATTTTTTAATGAACCAGGTCGATCAGCAATATACAATTATGACTTTGGTGACGGCTGGTCTCATTATGTTTTGCTGGAAGGTATTTTATTAAAGGAAAAAGGTGTTAAATATCCTGTCTGTATTCAGGGTGAACGGGCCTGCCCTCCAGAGGATTGTGGTGGGGTGCCCGGTTACGAAAGAATGATTGAAATTCTGGCGAACTTAGATCACCCTGAACGTATAGCATATAATGAATGGTTGAAAGTTTGTGCAAAAAATTACTATCCATACGATCCATCTGAATTTGATCCAGATAAAGTGCATTTTTGCAGTCCCAAAAAGAGACTTAAAATAATGCTTTCATCATAAAAGGCGATTCGAAAATGCGCGTGTAGCGGACTCGGTTCCCTCGCCCCAGCGATCAAGTGAATATGTCCGCAGATTCCTACCTAAAGAGAGCGGCGTAAGGGAATGACGATATTTATCGTGGGAGGATGGGACGATCGCAACTACGTCAACTAATTGCATGGAAGATCCGGCTAACCACGGCAATGATGCCTTCATCCTTGTAACTGATCACTGTTGCATTCGGAATTGATCGAGAGGATTCACACGGAATAAATTTCCATATTGCTTATTTTGTACTGATTGATATGAGCCAAAGTACCTTAGCCATTTGTATGCCTGAACGCAGGCGGGCGAACAAGCGGATGGTGCAGACAATTTGCGTCGTCAAATAAAATTTTCCGCTGCGGAGCACTACTCATCCGTGGCCATGTTCGGCAGATTCAATGGAGGTACAGATCACGTGAAGTGGCTCAATGAGATGCGCGCTCAGGTGTTGCCGGAGGTCTTGCTGGTAGTTGACCACGTGTGGAATCACCGGAATCTGTTCATACAGTGGGCGGCTCGTGGCGACTGCTGGTGGCCGGGCTGTGTGCGCGTCCGCTTCCATAAATATTCTACAGACCAACGTGCCGAACTAAAGGCCGCCAAGATCAGAGTCGACACCCGATCGAATGGTCCTGCGATCATGGCTTTCTTGCTGGCCGAAGGTTCAAGGCCCGATAGGGATTTCCCTGGGAGACAGTGGAGCATCCATCACATCTATGACGGAAAATTTCCAGCACCCAATCGCACCCTAACGGCCCATGCAGTGAAAGACGGAAGTTTGTTCACCGATACGGCGGGACTCGTGGCTGTGCATCCTGTCGCTGATGCACTCGCAGATGAAGTCGCGTATTTCGCTTGGTTGCTTCGGTTCGAAGCATTCGAGCGCTTCGGGTTCGACCCGGATTTTGTCTTCTCGGCGAAGGAACAGCCAAACCTTTAGCATTTTTATGCCACACCTATTTACTTACACGATTCCCGTCGACGACGGAGCTGCCCCAAATTCATTCCACGGGATGCGTGAAGCGAGTGAGGATGCGACGCTCGCAACTACGTAAACTAACGGGATGAAATTCTTGCTTTTCAGGAGCAAGGCTCTGTTGCTGACGGGGACGAATCCGTAACCGCAAGGGCCCAGTGCCGCGAAGAGCGGGAGCGGCATCTTTTTCTCGCTACTCGTTTCTGGTGACGGCAAAAGCGCTGTAAAGCGGCAGGAACGTGATTTTTTGCTCAGGAAGGTCGGCATACGGGCGGTCGGAAAAGACCAGTGCCCTGCCACACTCCGGGTACGAGGCAAGAAAGAGATGAAGGCTCCTCAAACTGCCGGTAGCGCCGCTTTTTACCTCTACGGGATGGATCCTGCCGTTCAGAACCGCCAGATAATCGACCTCAGCCGAACTGCTTTTGGCCTGCCTGTCCCAGTAATACAGACCGCCCTGTTGGGATACCAGCATCTCCTGGCCGACAAACTGTTCCGCCATGGCTCCCCGGTAGATGGAGAGCAGATCGTTTTTTGCATACTCGATATCACCGGGCATACCCGACAGGTGGCGCATCAAGCCGATATCAAGCATGATCGCCTTGAATGATCTGGCGGAGGCTGTCGCCCCCAATGGAAGTCCCGAGGGATCGGCAGAGGGAACCCTTCGGGCTACCTGAGCCAGGCACAGGGCGTCGAACGCCTTTTTCAGTGTCGGGTTGCTGTACCCCTCGCCGAGGCGTGCATATTTGATCTGTTTTCCGATATGCTGCGACAGGGAGGTGAATACCGAGTCGAGACAGAAGCGGTCAACCCTGGGTGTATATTTGGCAAAGTCCATCCTGAAGGACTCTGCAATTTCTTTTTGTACCTCGAAGGCATCGCGCAGAGAGTTGTTTTCAAGGTATGCATTGACAGCCGCTGGCATTCCCCCGATAAAAAAATAGCGTTTCAGCTCCTCGCGCAGAAGGTCATGCACGGCAGGCGATATTTCAGCCGGATTGCCCATGACAGCAGCTGCCGCAGGGGCGTTGCCGATTGCTTCCAGATATTCAGCGAAACAGAGCGGATAGAGATTCAGAAACTGAACCCTGCCGACCGGAAAGGAACTTTCGTCAAGAGCGAATTCAAGCAGGGAGCCGGCGGCTGCGACATGCAGTTCCGGCATTTCTTCATAGAAATAGCGCAGGGCGGTTATAGCTCGGGGACATGCCTGTATCTCATCAAAAAAGAGCAGGGTTTTACCCGGCGTGATCTTTTGCTGCAGGATGACTTCCAGATCCGAGCAGATGCGCCTTGCCGTAAGATCGCCGTCGAAGAGTTTGCGCAGGGGCTGATTCCGTTCAAAATCAACAAGGGCAAGCGATGCAAATCGTTTGCTTCCAAACTCTTTGAGCGACCATGTTTTGCCGACCTGACGGGCGCCCCGCAGGATGAGCGGCTTGCGGCGTGTTCCTTCCTGCCAGCGCCGAAGATCGTTATCAATGAATCGAAGCATGTGTGCCGATGGGTGGGGTGTGTCACTAAATATTTAAATAAACAATGCAATATATGTTTCTTTGATATAAAAACACAAGGCATTTCGATATTATGGCTTGGGAAAAGGAAGTTCATGGCGTTTGGATGCGTGTGGAGAACGTGCCATGGCACTGGAGGACGTGGATCAGTAAAGCGAAGAGTGATCAGCAACATTTTGAAGCGGAAACGGGTTATGGAACGTAGTGAATATGTAAATATTGGAAGAAGCAGTGTGTTCTCTGTCACAGGCTTTATTTGCATTTCAAACGACGTGCTTACAATGGAGAGGTGACATGGTCAAGCAAGCAAAGAACACGATTTGCCTTTGGTACGATAGAGATGCCGAGGAGGCGGCGCGCTTTTACGCCTGTACATTTCCCGATTCATTCGTCGGTGCGGTGCATCTCGCACCGGGAGACTTTCCGTCGGGGACGAAAGGGGAGGTGCTTACCGTCGAGTTTACCGTGATGGGCATCCCTTGCCTCGGGCTCAACGGCGGGCCTGCGTTCAGGCACAGCGAAGCGTTTTCGTTTCAGGTCGCAACCATTGACCAGGCCGAAACTGATCGCTACTGGAACGCGATTGTCGGCAATGGCGGCCATGAGAGCGAGTGCGGCTGGTGCCAGGACAAGTGGGGATTGTCCTGGCAGATAACGCCGATCGCCCTGACGGAAGCCGTCACCGACCCCGATCCCGCAGCCGCCAGGCGTGCGTTCGATGCGATGTTGCAGATGAAAAAGATCGACATCGCCGCAATCGAAGCGGCGCGCCGCGCTTGATAAGGGTGCGGACGTTCACAACTGCGTGACCACAAAAAGAACTATCCACCGATTTCCGGCCCAATGATCCGGTTCTTTCCGGAATACCGGGGCGTTTTCAGGTTGCCTTTTTCTGCGGAATTACCGGTTTTATCGAAAATGTGTTGCAAGAGTGATCAATAGAGAAGTATCTTATTGGATACAATATGAGCGAAGCAATAACCATTAAAGTCACTGCCGGTTTTGATCGCTGGCTGAAGGCGTTAAAAAACCTGCAGGCTCGCGCGAAAGTTATTGCGAGGATCAGGAGTGCCGGAAAAGGAAATTTCGGGGATTGCAAGCCGGTCGGGGAGGGCGTTTCGGAAATGCGCATTCATGGCCGGTCAGGATATCGGGTTTATTTCATGCAGAGCGGCTTGACGGTATATATCCTGCTCGTCGGAGGAACCAAGGCAACGCAACAGCAAGACATTGCACGGGCGAAAGAACTTGCTCGTGCTATTAAGGAAGGAAACTATGAGCACGGTGACAATCCGGGATTTTGACCCGGCCAACTATCTCGACAACGATGAAATGATTGTCGAATACCTCAAGGCAACTGCAGAAGACCCTAACCCGGAAGTATTTCTTGAGGCTTTGGGCGACGTTGCAAGGGCAAAGGGTATGGCTGAGATTGCGAAAAAAACAGGTCTTGGTCGTGAAAGCCTCTATAAGGCTTTGCGTCCTGGAGCACATCCTCGCTATGAGACCGTGAAAGCAGTTCTCAAGGCAGTCGGCGTGGAATTGACATTCAAACAGGTTTCCTGAGTTGCATGGGACGGATGCGTGTTCTCCGCTCGACCCTTTATCCGCCTGCCGACATGTTGTGTGGCTGGTTTTCATGAACTGATAGCCATGCCTCCCGGTTGAAGAAGTAGTGATGATATTCGGCAACAATCCGGTTATGATACCCGCCCAGTGTTCCGCACTCATAAGGGCGCTTCTATCAAGTGTGATGAGCGCCCCGATTGCCTTGGTTGGTTGGCGACGGACAATGTTCCTTCATACGTCCTGATTCGGCTTTATGCCGGCAATGGTTTTGTGACAACCGCGTCGGGAAAAGGAAGGTTTGCATTCAGGCCCGGTTGTTCGGTGAAATAAGTTAATGACAAGGATTGTGCATCATGGCTGTTCAACACGAATCTCCATACCTCGTTCATGTTTTTGTCTGCACCAATGATCGTGGCGGAGCACGAAAATCATGTGCGGACGATAACAGTCTGCCCGTAAAAGAGGCATTGAAGCGGGCTGTTGACGAGAAAGGGTGGAAAGGACAGGTGAGGGTTTCAGCGTCCGGATGCATGGGGCTTTGCGCCACGGGACCCAATGTGATGATCTATCCGCAGAAGGTATTGTTTTCCGGGGTATCGCCGGATGATGTACAGAGCATTGTGTCGGCTGTTGAACGGTTCGTCGCCGATGGCTGATGACCGGAACCGCGTGAGGCCGCAGGTTCGAATGATTTTTGACCGGGGCGTTTTATTTGCGAAGCGTCACAAAACAGCGAAGCGCAGCTTTTCGGGCTGCGCTTCCTGTTTATGCTGTAAGGCGTTCCAGGTGATTAATCGTCTTCCTGGTCGCGGAGGTTCTCCAGTACGCCGAAATCTTCGAGCGTGGTGACGTCGCCCTTGATCTCGTTGCTTGTGGCAAGCTCACGCAGCAGTCTGCGCATGATTTTGCCGCTCCGGGTTTTCGGGAGTCCTTTTGCCCAGCGGATTTCGTCCGGTTTGGCAATCGGGCCGATCTCCTTGGCAACGTGGTTGCGGAGCGCTTCGCGGAGCTTCATATCGCCCTCGTACTCGTCCTTGAGGGTGACGAAAGCGACAAGAGCGTTGCCCTTGATGTCGTCCGGACGGCTGACCACAGCGGCTTCTGCGACTGCCTCGTAGGAGACGAGCGCGCTTTCGACCTCGCTGGTGCCGAGACGGTGGCCGGATACGTTGACCACGTCATCGACGCGGCCCATGATCCAGATGTAACCGTCTTCGTCCTTGCGGGCGCCGTCGCCGGTGAAGTACATGTCCTCGAATTCCGACCAGTAGGTTTTTTCGTACCGTTCGTTATCGCCATAGATGGTTCTGAGCATCGACGGCCACGGCTTTTTGATGACCAGGTATCCGCCTTCGTTGGCGCGGCAGGGTGTGCCGTCCTTGTGCACGACGTCGACCATGATGCCGGGAAGGGGACGGGTTGCCGTTCCGGGTTTTGTCGGGGTGGCTCCGGGAAGCGGAGAAACCATGATGCCGCCGGTTTCGGTCTGCCACCAGGTATCCACGATCGGACATTTTTCCTGACCGACCACCTTGTGATACCACATCCATGCTTCGGGATTGATCGGTTCGCCGACCGTGCCGAGCAGGCGGAGCGAGCTGAGATCGTGTTTGGTGACCCACTCGTTTCCGGCGCGGATGAAGGCGCGGATGGCGGTAGGAGCGGTGTAGAGAATGGTGACCTTGTGACGGTTGATGATATCCCAGAAACGGTCCCACTGCGGGTAGTTCGGAGCGCCCTCGTACATCAGCAGGGTTGCGCCGTTGAGCAGCGGTCCGTAGACCATGTAGCTGTGTCCGGTGATCCAGCCTACATCGGCGGTGCACCAGTAGATATCCTCATCCTTGATATCGAACACATATCTGAAGGAGCTTGCTGCATGCACCATGTAGCCGGCCGTGGTGTGCAGGATACCTTTCGGCTTGCCGGTGGATCCGCTGGTGTAGAGTACGAAGAGCGGATGTTCAGATTCAACGTGAACCGGGTCGCAGACATCCATGGCCAGACCCATGAGATCGTGCCACCAATGGTCCATGCCGTCATGCATGCTGACCTCTTCGCCGGTCACTTTCAGGACGATGACGCTGCGTACCGAAGGGGTGTTGACAATGGCTTCGTCGACGATCTTCTTCAGGTTGATGGAGCTTCCGCGACGCCTTGTGCCGTCACAGCAGATCACCAGTTTCGCCCGCGAATCGTTTACTCTTTCGGTAATGGCATGAGCGGAAAATCCTGCGAAAATGACGTTGTGGACAGCTCCGACCCTTGCGCAGGCAAGTACGGCGATGACGAGTTCGGGAACCATGCCCATGTAGATGGCTACGCGGTCGCCGGGCTTGATGCCGGCGATTTTCAGCACGTTGGCGAATTTGCTGACCTGGCGGTGCAGTTCGCCGTAGGTGATGATCTGCTGGTTGCCTTCCTCGCCTTCCCAGATGATGGCAGCCTTGTTCTTTCTCCAGCTATTCATGTGCACGTCGACGGCATTGTAGCAGATGTTGGTCTGGCCGCCATTGAACCATTTTGCATACGGAGTGTTCCATTCGAGCACACTGTCCCATTTTTTGAACCAGTGAAACTGTTCAGCAATACCGGCCCAGTAGGATTCGGGATCTTCAGCAGCTGCCGTATAGAGCTTCTCGTATTCCGCCATCGATCCGACGTGGGCGTTTTGCGAGAACTCTGCCGGAGGCGGAAATTTGCGTTTTTCCGACAGGACGGAGCTGATTGAATCCTGATTGGTTGATGTTTTTTCGTCTGTAGCCATTTGATCCGGTTTTTATGGGTTAACTGAAAAAAGAATATCTACATCACAGGTAAGTGAACAGCAAGATTGAACGATGACGTACGGAAATTACAGGCTCGGATAGAGTGTGCATGCACAATCCTGATTTTACATAAAAAAAGAATAGTTATCAATAATTGTTACCGATACGATATGACATTCCTGTAGATTTTTCCCGCTTATTTTACGGCAAAGTTTACAAGTTTGTCGGGAATCGTAATTTCCCGTACGATTGTTTTTCCTTCGAGGAATTTGGCGACCGATTCGAGGCCTCTGGCCCTGTCGAGAATTTCCTGTTTCTCGGTGCCGGCAGCAGCGCTGAACGTCCCCCGGAGTTTTCCGTTGACCTGAACGGCTATCTCGACAACGGTGTCGGTTGCCAGAGCGGCGTCGTATGCCGGGAAAGGTTCACGGCTTATCGATCCGTCGTGGCCAAGCGTCTGCCAAAGCTCTTCGGTAATATGAGGCGCATAGGGCGCAAGCAGCAGCAGCAGGGTTTCAACGGCCTCTTTACTGCGCAGGCCGCTGCGCTGCAGTTCATTGACAAAGACCATCATTTCGGCTATGGCGGTATTGAACTTGAGCGCATCGGTATCCTCTCCGACTTTTCTGACTGTTTTATGCATGCGCCGCAGAAGTTCTTCCGGCATCGCTTCAAGGGAGAGTTCTGCCACTTCGTCTTCATGTTCGCCATAGACCAGCCGCCACACCTTGCCGAGAAAACGGCTGATGCCCTCGATGCCGTTGGTGTTCCATGGCTTGACCTGTTCGAGAGGCCCGAGGAACATTTCGTAGAGCCGTACGGCATCGGCTCCGTATTTCTGGAGGACATGGTCGGCCGGGATGACGTTGCCCCTCGATTTCGACATCTTTTCGTTGTCCTCGCCGAGGATCATGCCCTGATTGAAAAGCTTGTGGAACGGCTCCGGAGTGGAGACCACGCCGAGGTCGAAAAGCACCTTGTGCCAGAAACGGGCATAAAGCAGGTGCAGGACGGCATGTTCGGCTCCTCCGATGTAGAGATCGACGTTCATCCAGTACCGCTCTTTTTGCGGATCGATGAGCTTTTCGCTGTTGTGCGGATCGATGAAGCGGAGGTAGTACCAGCAGCTTCCGGCCCACTGCGGCATGGTGTTGGTCTCCCTTCTGAATGCGCCGTGTTCATCGCTTCCATAGAGCCAGTCGTGGATGGTGGCAAGCGGCGATTCGCCGGTTTCGGATGGCTGATAGGCCTCGACCTCGGGCAGGGTGAGCGGCAGACCGGTTTCGGTGCGCAAGGTGCCGTCTTCGTAGTGTTTTACCGGAATAGGCTCGCCCCAGTAGCGCTGACGGCTGAAAATCCAGTCGCGGAGCCTGTAGTTGACGGTGCGCTTTCCGGCGCCCCTGGCTTCGAGCCACGAGGCCATGCGGTCGAACGCCTCCCTGAAAGGCAGCCCGTCTATGCTGATTTCGTTGTTCGAAGAGTTGACCGGTACGCTCTCTTTTCCCTCGAAAACAGCTTCGTTGACATCATGAGGGCTTTTGATCACCTCGATGATGGGCAGGTTGAATTTTTTGGCGAATTCCCAGTCGCGGCTGTCGTGGGCAGGGACCGACATGATGGCTCCCGTTCCGTAGCTCGTGAGCACGAAGTCCGAAATCCAGACCGGAAGCGGTTCTCCCGTAGCTGGATTGATGGCGTAGGAGCCGGTAAAGACGCCGGTTTTTTCCTTCTGCAGTCCGGTGCGTTCGAGTTCGGTTTTCAGCTTCGCACCGCTGATGTACGCTTTGACCTCCTTGAGGTTGTCCGCTGTGGCGAGTTTTTCGGCCAGCGGATGTTCGGGAGAGACCACCAGATAGGTCGCGCCGAACAGGGTGTCGGGACGGGTGGTGTAGACCCGGAGGTTTTTACCGTGACAGCGCAGTTCGAAATCGATTTCGACCCCTTCGGAGCGTCCGATCCAGTTGCGCTGCATCTGCTTGACGTTCTCCGGCCAGTCGAGCAGGTCGAGGTCGGCCAGCAGCCGTTCGGCATAAGCTGTTATTTTCAGTACCCACTGCCGCAGCGGCCGGCGCACAACCGTATAGCCGTCGGCAATCTTTTCGTCCACCTCTTCGTTGGCAAGCACGGTCTTGAGCTCCGGGCACCAGTTGACGTCCACATCCGACATGTAGGCGAGCCCCATGTCGTACAGGTGCAGAAAAATCCACTGGGTCCATTTGAAGTAGGCCGGATCGGTCGTATTGATCTCTCGTGACCAGTCGTAGGAGAAGCCCATCGCCTGCAGGGTTTCCCTGAAACTGCGGATGTTGTTTTCGGTCGTTGTTTTCGGGTGGGTGCCGGTTTTGATTGCGTACTGTTCGGCTGGAAGTCCGAAAGCGTCCCATCCCATCGGATGCAGCACGTTGAATCCCCTGCTGCGTTTGTACCGGGCGATAATGTCCGAAGCGGTGTACCCCTCCAGATGTCCGACATGCAGCCCTGATCCGCTGGGGTAGGGAAACATGTCGAGCACATAGTATTTCGGCCTGTCAGGCTTTTCACCAGTTCCGAATGTGCCGTTCTCCTGCCACCTGGCCTGCCATTTTTTCTCGATCGCTGAAAAATCGTACCGCATGAGTTTCTTTTCTCTTCAAATTCCTGTTTCTGCTTTTGTAAGCATAAAAAGTGTGCTGAAAATTATGAACAGCCGTTCGCTGAAAAACGGTTTTCATAAAAAAAAAGCAGCGCAGGATTTCCTGCGCTGCTTCTGTGCGCAATGTGCGTTTTACCTGTTTTCCTGGTTGTTCTCTTTTTCCGTGCCGTTCGAAGCATCCGTTTCGACTGCTTTCATGGAAAGCGCGAAGCGGGTTTTGCCGGTACGGGGATCCTTGCGGACATCAACCAGCTTTACCTTTATCCGGTCACCGATTTTAAGATGGTCGCTCACTTTGGCGACCCGTTCGGTTGCCGATATTTCGGAGATGTGTACAAGTCCGTCGGTTTTCGGAAGGAATTCGACAAAGGCGCCAAGCTCGTCGCGGATGTCGCGGACCTTGCCGAGGTAGATCGTGCCGACTTCGGGTTTGGCCAGGAGGGTTTTTATCGTGGCCAGGGCTGCGTGGGTGCCTTCGACGTTCGAACAGGCGATGGTCACGGTTCCGTCATCCTCGATATTGATTTCCGCTCCGGTCTCTTCGGTAATGCTGCGGATGGTCTCTCCGCCTTTGCCGATAATGAGGCCGATGGCGTCAACCGGGACCTGTATGGTCGTGAGCCTCGGGGCGAATTCTGCAAGCTCAACGCGTGCGGCGGGAATAGCCTCCTCCATTTTGTCGAGAATGTGCAGTCTTCCCTTGCGGGCCTGTTCGAGAGCGCTTTCAAGAATATGGTAATCCAGTCCGTCGATCTTGATGTCCATCTGGCAGGCGGTAATGCCGTCACGGGTGCCGGATACCTTGAAATCCATATCGCCGAGATGATCCTCGTTGCCGAGAATATCCGAAAGTACCGCATACTCGGAGCCTTCCTTGATAAGTCCCATGGCGATGCCGGATACCGGTTTTCTGATGGGAACACCGCCGTCCATGAGGGCAAGGGTTCCTCCGCATACCGAGGCCATCGATGAAGATCCGTTCGACTCGAGAATGTCCGAAACGATGCGGATGGTGTAGGGGAACTCCTGCTCGGACGGGGCGACCATTTTAATGGCCCGTTCGGCAAGATTTCCGTGACCGATCTCCCTGCGGCCAGTACTTCCTATCCTTCCGGTTTCACCGACGGAAAACGGCGGGAAGTTGTAGTGAAGCATGAACTTCTTGTCGGCGTTGTTCGTCAGGTTGTCGACTGACTGTGCGTCCTTTTTCGTGCCGAGAGTAATGGTGACAAGCGCCTGGGTCTCTCCTCTGGTAAAGAGCGCCGAGCCGTGGGCTCTCGGGATGATGCCGAGTTCAATGCTTATCGGCCGTACCTCTTCGAGGGTTCTTCCGTCGAGGCGTTTTGCATCGTCGAGAATCATGTGGCGCATGACTTTCTTTTCTACCGCATGAATCTGCTCGTCGATGACATGCTCGCTCAAACAGAGGGCTTTCGAAGGATCGGCCTGAAGCTCTTCAGCGCTGATGGCAGCCTTGAAGTGCTCGATGGTTGACTGTATGATCTCCCGGTAGATGGATGCGGTCTGCTCGGCGCGCTCTTCCTTTCTGAGCGGTGTGTAGGCAAGCTCCCTGAGGCGGGTTTCGCAGAGTCCGCGGACGACTTCGGTAAGCTCTGATGGAATGACTGTCGGAGCAAAGGGGCGGGCAGGTTTTGCAACTTCCGCAGCCATTTCGTTCTGGAGTGCGCAGAGCCTGCGGATGGCATCGTGGCCGAACTTGATGGCGTCAAGCATCTCGGCTTCGGAGATCTCCTTCATCTCGCCTTCAAGCATGCAGATGGTATCTGTCGTGCCGCCGATACAGATATCGAGATCGCTGTTGACCAGCTCGTTGACGTCGGGGTTGATGATGAATTTGCCGTTGATTCTTCCCACCCTGACTTCGGACATGGCGTTATGGAAGGGAATGTCGGAGACCATGATGGCGGCGGATGCTGCCAGGCCGCCGAGCACGTCGGCATCGTTGATCTGGTCGGAAGAGATAACCGTTACGATAATCTGGGTCTCAAAGAGGTAGCCGTCAGGAAAGAGCGGTCTGAGTGCGCGGTCGATCAGTCTTGCAGAGAGAATTTCTTTTTCGGAGGGGCGGCTTTCACGCTTGAAGAATCCTCCCGGAAACTTGCCCGCAGCCGAATATTTTTCGCGGTATTCAACCTGCAGCGGAAAGTAGTCCTGATTCGGGGGTGGTGTTTTTTTGCTTGATACAACCGTGGCCAGAACCATGGTGTCGCCAAGGCGGACGACAACGGCGCCGTCGGCCTGTTTTGCCATTTTACCGGTTTCGATCGAGATTATTTTTCCCTGGCCAAGATCAATTTCTTTGTTGATAATCATGGAAATCGTTTGAAAATTAGTGATAAAAGTGTTCCCCCTTTCCTTTGCATAGCCTCGATGAGCCGCCTTCCGGGTTTACGGGATCTGCCGTTTGTTCCGGCAACAGAACAGAAAAACAATCAATCCTTCAATATAATAAAAAAAGTGTTTCAAGGTAACCCGCTTTCGGGGGGTCGCCTCACGTTTTGAACAGACTGTTGTCGATCAGCCGGACGGCTCCGGCCCAGGCTGCGATCAGCAGCCGGTACTCCCTTCCCGGTTCTGCGGTTTCAGCCGGCATGAAGCTCCGGTCATCGACGAAACTGACATAGTCCGGACGGCATTCGGGTTCCCGCTCGATCATCATCCTGACCTCTGCGGCTATGGACGAAAGGTCGGTACGCTTTTTTTCAAGCTCCATGCCGGCATGGCGTATGCCCCTGAAGAGCACTGATGCCGACTCCCTCTGTTCCCTCGAGAGATAGATGTTTCGGGAGCTTACCGCAAGGCCGCTCTCCTCACGGGCGACGGGGACCGAAACGATATCGACGTCGATGTTGAGGTCGCGCACCATCCGGCGGATTACGGCCAGCTGCTGGGCATCCTTCTCCCCGAAAACCGCCGCGTGGGGTTTGGTGATCTGCAGCAGCTTCGTGACGACGGTCGCAACACCGTTGAAATGTCCGGGTCGCGTGGCTCCTTCGAACCCTTCGGCGACGGCTCCCGTATGGACCGTCGTCTGGAACCCTTCCGGATAGACGGCCTCGGGTGAAGGGGCGAAGAGGTAGTCGATGCCTGCAGCCCTGGCATGTGCGGCGTCCTGCTCGAAGGGCCTCGGATAGCGGTGAAAATCTTCATCCGGGCCGAACTGTTTCGGATTGACGAAGATGGTCATGATGACCGTTCCTGCGATGCTGCGGGCTTTTTCCACCAGACTGAGATGACCCTCGTGGAGCGCTCCCATGGTCATGACAACGCCGATGCGCTGCCGGTTCAGGCGCAGTTTTTCTACGGCGGCCTGCATCAGGCCGGGTTCAGTGATGATCTCCATGTTCCTCGTACTTGTTGGGTAAGGCGTTTTTCCCGGGGCCTGGGCTGCCTGCGGGATGGACAACCACCACAAACTCGCCCCGTATCTTCTCTTCGGGGAGCTTTTCGATGATGGTCTCGACGGAGCCGCTCAGATACTCCTCATGTATTTTGGTCATCTCCCTGGCGATGAAGATCTGTGCGCCGGGAAGCTGCAGGGCGAGCTCTCCGAGCAGCTTTTTTATGCGGTAGGGCGATTCATAGAGCACAAAGGTGGCTCCAAGCGAGGCGAGCTGTTCCAGGCGGGTTTTCCTGCCTTTCTTGTGGGGAAGAAACCCGGCGAAGAGAAAGCTGTTGACCGGCAGCGGACAGACGGAGAGCGCCGCGGTCAGGGCGCTGGGTCCGGGGATCGGAAGCACCGTGAACCCTTTTTCCCGGAGCGTGCGTACCATGAGAAAGCCCGGATCGCTGATGGCCGGGGTGCCGGCGTCGGTAATGAGCGATACATCGACCCCATCATCGAGCAGGCGGGTGATGCGGCTTATGGCCGCCGGTTCGTTGAAATCGTGGTAACTGATCAGCTGCTTGCCGCTGATGTCGAGATGGCGGAGCAAAATGGAGGAACGCCGGGTGTCTTCGCAGGCGATCGCTTCCGAATTCTGAAGGGTTTTTATGGCTCTCAGGGTAATATCGTCGAGGTTGCCCAGCGGCGTTGCAACCACATAAAGGGTGCCGGTATGTCGGAGTCCAGAAGGCAAAATAGTAAAGACCGGATTGCGGCTCAGGTTTCTTATGATAGTTTCAGCATGCGTTTTATTATACTAATTTATAGTAATAAAAATACGATAAACAGCTATTCCCGCAACGATGGACCCACAACGACAGCTTCTTTCGGCAAGGGATATTTTCGTTCATTTTCCCGTCAAGGCGGCAGGCGGCGGAGGCAAGCCGAGGCGGGTCAGCGCCGTCAACGGCGTCTCTTTTGATGTCTACGGAGGGGAGACGCTCGGGCTCGTCGGCGAATCGGGGTGCGGCAAGACGACGCTCGGACGGGCCATCATGCGTATCGGCCACGGGATAGTGAGCGGCAGGATCGATTTTGACGGCCGGGAGATATCCTCGCTGGGAAACAGCGGTTTCAGGCCGCTGCGCAAGGAGATGCAGATGATTTTTCAGGATCCGTTCGGCTCCCTGAACCCCCGACTGACCGTGGGCCAGATGCTCGGAGAGGTGCTTGCCGTGCACCGGATCGCAAAGGGGGATGCCGCCCGGAAGAGGATTCTCGAACTGCTCGATACGGTCGGCCTGAACCGCGAGTACGCCAACCGTTATCCCCACGAGTTTTCGGGAGGACAGCGGCAGCGGCTCGGCATTGCCAGGGCGCTGGCCGTCAACCCGAAATTCATCATCTGCGACGAGCCGGTTTCGGCGCTCGATGTCTCAATCCAGTCGCAGATCATCAATCTCCTCAAGGATCTCCAGAGGGATTTCGGCCTTACCTATCTTTTCATTGCGCACGATCTCTCGGTGGTCGAGTACATTTCGGACCGCGTTGCGGTGATGTATCTGGGCAAAATCGTGGAGATCGCTTCCGCCGAGGAGCTGTACAGCAACCCGAAACACCCGTATACGCAGGCGCTGCTTTCCGCCATACCGGTGCCGGAACCCGGCGGCAACCGGGAGCGGATTCTTCTGAAAGGGGACCTGCCCGGCCCGATGAACGTTCCTCCGGGGTGCGGTTTTCATCCCCGCTGCCCGGTCGCCATGCCGGAATGCAGCAGAACGGAGCCCCGTCTCCTGCCTCTTGGAGGCAACGAGGCGCATCAGGTAAGCTGCCTGCTTTATGAACGACGTGAAAGTCCCGTTGCATGTTGCCCCGTATGACGAGTTCACCACTTTGACTGCCATTATCAATAAGATGCCATGAAAGGAAAAAGCTGCCTGCAGAAGGGATGTCTGTTCTCGCTGGTTATTCCCGCCATTCTTGCCTTGCTGTTCTTCTGGATCTCCCGTTCCTCGCACGATCTTCCCGACCGCTTCGTCCTTGTCGTGCCTGTGGGCGGCTCGCTTGAAGAGCGGAGCGCGGAATCCGTTTCGCTGCCTTTTCTCATGCAGGGGGAGGATCTCTCGTTCCAGGACCTGCTGTTCATATGCAATCAGGCAGCCACGGACACGCGCATAAAGACCGTTCTGCTCGAAATAGGGAACGTGCACTCTTCGCCGGCCAAAATCACCGAATTGCGCCAGGCCATCGCCAGGCTGAGGGCCGGCGGGCGGAGGGTCGTCGCATGGCTCCACTCCGCCGAGGACAGCGACTACATGCTGGCCGCGGCATGCGATTCCGTTGTTGTGGAAAGGGGCGGCTATCTTCTGCTCGACGGTCTCCGGGCCGAGACGCTCTACTATACCACCCCGCTTGGCAGGGTCGGCGTCGCTTTTCAGGCGGCTCAATGGAAAAAATACAAAAGCGCTATCGAGCCCTATACCCGAACCGGAGCGAGCCCGGAATATCTCGAACAGATCAGCACCCTGCTGGAACAGGTCTATGCCGACTATACCGGTTATGTCGCAAAGCGTCGCGCCATCAGCCGCGATTCGTTCGTATCGATAATCGACAATATTGCCCTTGTCAAGGCCGCCGATGCCGTAAAGCTCGGTCTTGCCGACGGTGTTGCCTCGAACTGGGAACTGAAACGTTCGCTTGCCCGAAAGATTACCGGCAAACCGCCCGAGGAGAGCCGTGATCTTTTTGTTGCAGCCGGAGCATACCGTGAAACGCTCGACTGGCCGGTGAAGGCCTCGCAGAGGGATGCAGTTGCCGTCATCACGATTTCCGGTCCGATTGTGCAGGGAGCCGGGGAAGCCGCCATGAGCGGTGACGAGGGTACCGATGTCGGCACGCTTCGCCGTTCGCTTGACGCGGCCCTTCAGGACGACGGGGTGAAGGCGCTGGTGCTGCGTATCGACAGCCCCGGCGGAGATGCGCTTGCCTCGTCCGACATGCTGCAGATGCTGGATTCGGCTGCGGTGAAGAAGCCACTTGTTGTTTCCATGTCGGGAGTTGCCGCATCCGGCGGCTACATGGCCGCGCTGGCAGGAAAAACGGTGTTCGCCCAGCCGCTCACCCAGACCGGATCGATAGGGGTGTACGCCCTGAAGCCGGAGATCAGCGAGCTTGCCGCAAAGATCGGTCTCGAAAGGAGTGTGGCAACCCGCGGACGTTTTGCCGACGCCAATACCCTGTTCAAGCCGCTTGAAGGCGAGGCGTACGAAAAATTTGTCAGTGCTTCCGGCGATATTTATCTCGATTTTATCGGAAAAGTTGCAAGATCGAGGAAGATGACCGTGGCTGCAGTGGATTCCGTTGCCGGGGGGCGGGTGTGGACCGGCAGGGATGCATTGCGCAAAGGGCTCGTCGATCGTGAGGGGGGCCTGTTCGACGCCATCAGGGCGGCCCGGTCGCTTGCGAAGATGGATATGACCCGGCAGCCAAGGATTCTGCTCTATCCCGAACGGAAAAACTGGTTGCAGCTGCTGATGGAGGGCAACCCGGAAGGAATCGCCGGAAGCCTGGAACGGGCGGCCATGAGAAGAGTGGTGCGGGAGGTGACGCCCCTGTCGCCCTACGGTGCGATGCTTCGCATGCACCGGATGCTGCTGCAAAGCGGGGAGGTGGAGGTGCTTGCCGCCATGCCCTGTGAAATCATCATCCGCTGATTCGCGGCGTCTCCTGCGGAACCGGTAATCGGCTTTTCCGCAGGAGGCGTTGCTTCATGAACGTTCAGAACCGGTAGGTCATCGAACTCTGGGCTCTGAAGGCGTCGCTGTCGGGCGCGTTTTTATAATCCGTGTTCCATTTCGAAAGCTGCAGGCCGAAAATGAAGTTCGGCGTGATCTGGTTCACATAGCTTGCGAAGAGGGAGCGGTTTGCCGATCGGGCCTTGTCGGCAAGATCGCTGTCTTCCGGATCGTCGATGCCTCCTCCGATACTGAGCGTCACGGCAGGTGAGTATGCGTACTTCAGCGCCGCCCACCCTCCGCTCGACCGGATATCCTCAGGCTCAGCCCCTTTTGCGTTGACGCCCTGAATGATCCCGCCTGCATAGTCGTCGAGGTTCGATCCGGTGAAATACTCGCCGGCAAGCAGGAGTTTCGAAGAGAGGGGGAGCAGGAGTTCCAGATTGCATGACCATGAGGGCAGGGTGAGGTGCGTGTTGTTGAGGTCGCTGTCCCACTCCTCCTGGCCGTAGTGGCCCGAAACGGCTATGGTCGCGGGTTTGCCTTCGGCAATCAGCGGAGCCGAGAGCGCGATCCGCCCCTGTACGGTCGGCATTTCTGCGTCTTTTCCTGTATCGATTCCCAGCGAGTTTTTCTCCCCGATGCTTCTCGAAGCGGCAGCCGCTATTTCGATACGGCTGCTCTCCGCCACTGCGAAGCCTTTGGTCAGACGAAGCTGAGGATGGCGCATGCCGATATTGCCCGATGCCCACATGAGACCGGGGTCATCGACGAACGGTATCAGGGATGAGACGAGATCCCAGGTCTGGCCCGCTATGATGCTGAAATCCGAAGCCGGCCAGTACGCCTTGAGGTAGCCGTGCCGCAGTCGGGGGTTGAGGTTGTTTTCCGTGCCGCCGCCAAGAAAATCGAGTTCGATATTGCCCGAAAGCTTCAGGTTTTCACTGTCAGGCCCGCTGAGGTTGATGCCCAGCCTCGTGGCTCCTGCCGTCAGGTTCCATTCGCCGTCGTTGCCGCCGGCCTGGACCGGCTGCGCCCAGAGGGCGATATTGCCGGGGTATATCTGTCCGGTATCGTATGATGCGTCGAAACGGGCGAATCCGTAGAGTTGCGCCCTGACTCCCGAAGCGGTGGTTACCGCAATGCCGGACGGAGGCGCAGGATTTGCGGCGGGTGCTGCCGGAGAGGACGGAGCGGCAGCGGTCTGTGCCGTTGCGGCTGGCTTCTGGCCAACAAGTGTTTTCAGCTCGGCAAGTTCCTTTTCGAGCCGGATCACCCTTTCCTCAAGGGTTTCGGCGGCCGTCGCCGCCGGAGGGGCCAGCAGCAGGCCT
>NZ_JBAWHG010000050.1:0-43593 GCF_049593655.1 Chlorobium sp. | reverse complement strand
ATTCAATATTGATATTGAGCTTTCCCAATCATCAATATCGGAGGTATTTTCAATATAGCAGTCAATATCCAGCAATAAGTCATATGTTGCTATTTTTGCAGGATAAAATTTATTATAAATACCATACTGAAGCCGAATCTTATAGTCATCATAGTTATAATCCTCAACACCAATTATTCTGGACTGATTTTCACCACAAAGCATGAGTTTCAAAATGCGACTCAGTCTACTCCCATAGATGGAGCTGATTTTTTTATAATTTTCACAATCAAACTTATTAATATACCTTAATCCAATTCTTTTTGATTTAATATTAATATTATTTTTCCTCAAAACATATGTTAAGTTTCTGATAATATCTTTATAAGCAGAGTTATCTTTATATTTTGTACATTCAATCCAAATGATATTATGTGTATCTGAGAATGTCATTACTGTGCCAGAGTCTTCGCTTATTAAAACATATTCATATGTTTTATGATCACTTATCTCATGAGCGCTTGCATCCTGCTTAAGATTAACACTTATATTTAACACCTCTCTTTTCTCTAGTCTGTCGAAAAAATTAATCATATAATTAGCAGTCTCACTTCCAGTATAGCCATCTTGCTTTATAACGTCTATTTTAAGTATAAACTTATTTATAGCGTTATGCTCAAGTATCCTATCTGCTTGAAGGGCTTCTAACATCATTTACTCCATAATAATATTATTTATGTAAAATCGGTAAATAAGTAAGGTCTTTAAAATCATTAAATATTTTGTGCCCAATAAATCTAAAAATAAATATAAATAATAGATCTATTATATAGACTTTCATACCACCCTGTTCATGCATTCAGTCACACCTGGCATTCCGCCTTCGGCTCCATTTTGTTCAAAATCTGCGCCTTCATGCTTCACTGGGTGATTTTACTGTCATGCCCTATCAGGCAATATAGCGTGTAAACGTGTTAGTTGCATAACTTTAATTATGTACTACGCCTTCGGACCTAAAGGTTTACATAATCAGAGTTATGCAAGCAACCGTCTGGAGGACAAAATATGGTTTTGGCGTCTGGTCATAAACAGGCCCTTGCTGTACCCTGTCACTATTTTTTAATTGTATAACATCTTTATTAATAAGAATTAAAATAAGTGACATCATCATCCCTCCAGAAGCCACTCCTGCCACCGTATGAGAGCATCCTTCATCTCTGAATGCCGGTTGTGTAGCTGCTGTAGCCTCCAGCGATTCCGCTTTCGACATGATGGCCGATGATCCGTTCAACAATATCAGGACGGATGCCTGTTTCACGCATGCCGGTGCTTACGGCGAACAGGTACATCAATAAGAGCGCCATAAAAGGAACCCCTCCAAGTGATTCTATACTCATGAGATACCCTTCAATCACTGCTTGTGTATCAGGGAATGTTTTCCCATCAATTTCAGATCAACCATTAGCGGAATTCTTTTCGTTTTATTATCTTCAGTTCCTTATGAGTTCGATTACTCATTGTGTTCCTAATGACATTCACAGGTTAAGCAGGATGCAAGTCTGTAAGTTATTATAATACAACACGGAGAGGTGCGAGAGTGGTTGAATCGGGCGGTCTCGAAAACCGCTGTGCGCGCAAGTGTACCGTGGGTTCGAATCCCACCCTCTCCGCTGAAAATCGAAAGCCCTCGCTGCAAGCGGGGGTTTTCGATTTCGGGTTCTGCCGGACCGGGAAACCTTCGATCCCGCACTGCCGCCGAGAGGGGAACACCTGCGGCCAAAGCTTCGAGAACCGAACAATTCACCAATTCCGACGATGATCAAGGTCAAAAACGTCACCCCTTCGGCAGCTTTTGCGATGACGAAAAAAGGCGCGCTGCTTGTCGATGTGCGCGAACCATGGGAAATTGCAGGAAAAGCTTTCGATGTCCCCCATATCATGGTGATTCCGCTTGGCAAACTTGCACAGCGGCTTCAGGATGTACCTGCCAACAGCAATCTCGTGATCGCCTGCAACAGCGGAAATCGCAGCGTAACGGCGAGCCGCCTTTTTCTGAGTCGCGGATACCATAAGGTGGTCAACATGGAGCGCGGCATTATCGGCTGGGAAAAGGAGGGGCTTCCGGTAAAAAGAGGCCGGAAAAAGAGCCTGTTCTCGCTGCTGCTGCAGCAGTTCCGCAAGCGCGACTGAAGCGAAAGCCGGCTCCCGACAGAGCGTGCAGCCACGGCTGCAAGCAGCAAAGCCCGCGCGATGCGGGCTTTTGCTTTTTCCGGAGGCTCCTCTGATCCTCAGAAGTGCATGCTGCCGCCGGCAAGGTAGTGCTGGTGCCACGACAGGGCTTCGCCGAGCATGTGCGGCGTGTGCCGCCCGAAGGAGCTGTCGAACGACCGTTTGTGGTAATCCATCAGCGCCGGCCTGAAATCCGGATGGGCGCAGTTTTCGATGATCACCTTCGCACGCTGGTTCGGCGAAAGGCCCCGCAGGTCGGCAAGCCCCTGCTCGGTAACCAGAATCTGGACGTCGTGTTCGGTGTGGTCGATATGCGAGGCCATCGGCACGATGCACGATATCTTTCCGTTCTTGGCCTGCGACGGGGTCATGAAAATGGAGAGATAGGCATTGCGCGCGAAATCGCCGGAACCGCCGATGCCGTTCATGATCGACGTACCCATCACATGCGTGGAGTTCACGTTGCCGTAGATGTCGGCCTCGATCATGCCGTTCATGGCGATCACCCCGAGACGGCGGATGACTTCCGGATGGTTGCTGATCTCCTGCGGACGCAGGAGGATCTTGTCGCGGTAGAGATCGATGTTGCTGTTGAACTCCCGGAGGCCGGCATCGCTCAGCGAAAAGGCCGTGGCCGAGGCGAAAGAGAGCTTGCCTGAACGGATCATGTCGAGCATGCCGTCCTGCAGCACTTCGGTATAGGCCTCGAGGTTCTCGAACGGCCCGTCGTTCAGGCCGGCCATGACGGCGTTGGCGATATTGCCCACGCCCGACTGCAGCGGCAGAAGTTCCTTCGGAAGCCGTCCCTTCTTCACCTCGTGCTGGAGGAAGTCGAGAATGTTGTCGGCAATCCGGCGCGAATTCTCGTCGGGTGGCGAAAACGGCGAGTTCCGGTCGGGGCTGTGGGTTTCCACCACGGCAATGACCTTCGAGGGATCGCAGCGCAGATAGGGTTCGCCGATACGATCCTGCGGCCTGACCAGCGGAATCGGCTTGCGGTGCGGCGGCAGGCTGGTGCCGTAGTAGATGTCGTGCATGCCTTCGAGGGCGGGGTTGTGCCAGGAGTTCACCTCGAGGATGACCTTGTCCGCCTGTTCGAGCCAGGTCTTGTTGTTGCCGACCGAAGAGGCGGGAATCAGACGCCCGTCCTCGAGAATGCCCGCTACCTCGACCAGGGCGATGTCGAGCTTGCCAAGAAAGCCGAACCAGACGAACTGGGCTACATGGGAGAGGTGGATGTCGAGGTACTCCATCTCTCCGGCGTTGATGCGCTGTCGGCAAACCGGATCGGACTGGTAGGGAAGGCGCATCTCCACGCCTTCTGCCTTGGCAAGGGCTCCGTCGAGTTCCGGCGCGGTGGAGGCGCCGGTCCAGACGCCTATTCTGAATTTCCGGCCTTCCTGGTGGGCTTCGGCGATGAGCCCGGCGAGCGCGGCGGGAACCGCCTTTGGATACCCGGAACCGGTAAATCCGCTCATGCCGACGTTTACTCCGGATGGCACGAGGGCCGCGGCCTGTTCCGCGGACATGATCCTGTCCTGCAGGGAGCTGCAGAGGATGCGTGAGGCTGTGGTCATTACCTGCATAACTTCTGTTCAAGATTTATGAACGACACAGTAAAATCCGTTCCAGGAACCGGCGTCTCTCCTTTTCAGACCCTCAGGGAAAAGCACCACAACTCCCCGGCACGGGGTTTCAGGGGATCAGAAACATACGATTATTACAGGGGATAAAAAACAGTGAGGTTACTTCGCTCCGCCCTTATTTCGCTTCGTCGATTTCCAGTTCCTCATGCCCACTTCGTCTCGGATGGCATCACACACATCAAGCACGTACTGCAACTTATCCCTTTCAAAACCGCAATGCACCGAAAAGCGCATGAGCGCGCGGTTTTTTGGTGTAGCCGGGGCACAGAACACCGATCCGAATACGTTCCGGTCCTCCAGGGCATCCCGCAGCGCCTCCGTTTCGGGCTCCGTACCGGGTTCGAGCGAAATGATCTGCGACTGGCTGACGATGGCGTACCCGAGGTCCCTGAGTCCATCACGAAGAAATTCGGCATTCTCATAAAGCTTCACGCGCCGCTCGTCGCCAGCGGCAATGATACCGAGGGTGGTAGCGAGTCCCGCGATTTCGTGGGGAAGTATTGCCGAACTGAAAATGGCAGGATGCGCCATATAGGGATAGCAGCGGGCAAAGCGATTCGAACAGAGGATGATGCCAGCCCTTCCCGCAAAAGCCTTCGCCAGACTTCCGGTAATGAAGTGCACCCGGTCGGTCAGACCGAGCGAAGCCACCAGACCTCTCCCCTGCGGGCCGTGCGTGCCCAGAGAGTGCGACTCATCGACAACGGAAACGCAATCATAGCGGTTGGCGATATCGATGATATCGCGGAGAGGGGCGATGTCTCCGGTGGTGCTGTAGAGGGAATCCACGAGAATGATTCCCTTGCCATGCTGCTGCACAAGTTTTTCGAGATGTCCTGTATCGTTGTGCATGAACATATGGGGGATCGCTCCTGCTGATTTTATACCCTCCCACAGGGACATGTGCGTTAAAAAATCGATGTAGACCGGCGTCGTGCTGTCGGCTATGACCTGCATGAGCCCGACATTGGCTGCCCAGCCCGACTGGCACAGAATGGCACTTTCAAAACCGGCGAACTCCGCCATGGAAGATTCGAACAGAGCCTTGTCGCTGCCGTCATGCATAAACACCGCCGACATCACCAGTTCCTGCCCGGCTTTTTCGAGCTTCTCTATCTGGGCCCGTGAAATGTCGGGATGCATCGAGATATTCAGATAATCGTTACTCTGAAGAATGATGGAATGCTGATCCGGTTTTTTTCCCAGAACGAGAGGCTTTCCGTTGAGACGGGTTTTAATGGACACCTCTTCAAAATCCGACATCCGCTGTTCAAGAAAATCAGGAACAGTCAGGACAAAACGATCATTGCACTCGTTACTGCATGATAACCCCGTCTCTTCATCTTTTCTGTACATCAAAGAACTCCTTTTGTTTGATCAAATCCGATCTTGTTGTTATTATTGTAATCAGCATTAACAGTATCAACCTGATAAAAAAAACACCGTTCGCGCACATCCCCGGAGGTAAATATCCAAATATCATTAAATTGATCGCTTACCTTCATTTGAAATTTACAGAAAAGCCATGTTTTCTTCAGACATCGGCAAAAGGATTTTATTGCCTTTACAATGCGTATGACGTATTAAAGGCGTATTCATGAAGGAATGAAACGAAAATAACGCTTCCGGAACAGGAAATGGATGCGAACCTGTGGGATTGGCGACTTTTTTCGAACAGTGAAGCCGTGCATGAATACCGCAAACGGCACATCGCCGGGAACCCTGTCCGCTGCTGAAAAGAAGCCCTATTCTTATATTTATAAAGGATTTACGTTATCCAGGACTTTCCCGGAGGACCGGAAGGAATAACACATCAACGTCCCTGTGCCTCAATAAAAAACCGGTCGAGGCGTCCGGAAAAAGTTTGTTTCCAATGCAGAAACTGAAGCTGAAAGCCACCGAAATCATCGAGCATGCCGAGCCGAACCTGAGTCTTATCGGACTGTTCGGCGTTCTCGGATATCCGGTTTACTATCTCATCTGGACCTACCTCTACCCTCAGCCCTATGAAAGCCTTGGGTTCAGAATTTTCTGCGCGTTCCTCAGTATTCCGTGGCTGGTCTACAGGGAATTGCCGAAACGGCTGAAAGAGCTTTTTCCGATCTATTTTTTTCTGTCGCTCTTTATCGTCATGCCCTATTTTTTCAGCTTCATGATGCTGAAAAACGAATGGTCGCTGGTGTGGGCGATGTCGTTCATGGCGGGCACCTTCCTCCTGACACTCATCATATTCGACTGGGTAATCATCCTCACCATGACCGGCACGGGATTCATGGCCGCCTATGCGACGGTCTTTTTTCTCGACGGCAGGGTATCGTTCGCCTACTTCGTGCCCGAATACATCCCGATCTTCCTGTTTTCGATATCCGGCGGCATTATTGCCAACCACAAGCGGCAGCTTGCCCATCAGTCGAGAATATCCCTGATGCGAAGCCTGAGCGGCAGCATCGCGCATGAGATGCGCAACCCGCTCAGCGCAATAACCAACGCCATGAGCACGGTGCAGGCCATCATTCCCGGCAAACCCGGCAGCGGCGAGGAAAAAGGAAAATTCGATCTGAGCTATTCGGGACTGATCAACATCCACGAGGTTATCGACGAGAGCCTCTCGACGATAAAACGGGGCAACAAGATCATCGACTCCCTCCTGGCGACGCTTCAGGACGGCATCATGGATATCAACAATTTCAAAAAGCTCTCCGCGAGAAACACCATCCAGACAGCCATCTCCACATATGGCTACAGCGACATCAACGACCGGAAACTCGTCATCGAAAACAGTTCGGAAACATTCGACTTCCTCGGCGACAAGGACCTCTTCATCTATGTGCTTTTCAACCTCATCAAGAATGCGCTCCATTATAAAAACAAGCCGGACTTCAGGATCGAGATCACCACAAAAAGGGACTCGCCAAACAACTGCATCAGGGTCCGCGACAACGGCCCCGGCATTCCACCGGGAAAAAGGGACGTCATTTTCGACCGGTTCTATACCTACGGGAAAAGCGGAGGCAACGGACTCGGGCTCTCCTTCTGCAGACGGGTCGTCGAATCGTTCGGAGGATCGATCATCTGTAACTCCGAAGAAGGCCATTGGACCGAATTCGTTATCAGTCTGCCTGCGTATGCATCCAAGCCCGCAAAAGATCTGAAAAAAGAGATCCTGCAACAGAAAAAAATCCTCATTGTCGATGACCAGATCAGCAACAGGCTGCTGCTTGCCAAATACGCCTCCGAGTGGAACTGTCCTTCCGACCAGGCCGAAAACGGAACACAGGCACTCGAAATGCTCTCGAAAACCCGTTACGATCTTATTTTCATGGACTTCGAGATGCCCGCACTCGACGGAGACCATACCGTGGCCAGACTTCGCTCCTCGCAGAACATCGAGCCATCGCTGGCCCCACACTATATGCAGGTTCCGGTTATCGGCATAACGGCGCTTCCGCCCAGCGAAGCGCTTCCCCGGGCTACCAGATGCGGGATGAACGAGGTGATATCCAAACCCATCAAGAAACAGGATATCAAGAGGCTTTTCGAACGGCACTTCTTCTCGGAAACCTCATCCATAAGCGTAGACCAGGATACCATCCTTAAAGGCTGCCGGATACTGCTTGTCGACGACAATGCCACCAGCCGGAAATTCATGAGCATGGTCATGCAGCATTACGGCTGCATGACCGACCAGGCCGAAAACGGGCAGATCGCTCTCAAACACCTTGAAAAGCAGGACTACGACCTCATTCTGATGGATATGGAAATGCCGGTTATGAACGGACTGGAAACCGCTGTGGCCATCAGGAAGGGCGACTGCTTCAGGCGGTTCAGAAACTTCCGCACCATCCCCATCATAGCCCTGACGGGAAATACCGACAAGGAAAGCATCGAACAGGTAAAAAAAGCCGGCATGAACCAGCTTCTCGGCAAACCGGTTTTCAGGGATGAGCTCGTCGCGACGATCTCCATGTGGATCAGGAACATCGCCCGCACGAAAGAAACCGACCTCCCGGCCGAGAGCGTGCCGGCCATAGAGGAAAACTTCCGGGAAGCTGTCGAAAGGGAAAAAGTTCTCGACCACTCGATCATCTACAGCCTCAAGGAGATCGGCGGCGACGAACTGATCATCTCGCTTTTCGAGGTTTACAAAAGCGACTCGAAAAAAATCATCGAAGAGATCGATCAGGCCGCCGCAACTGGCAACCTCAGGCAATTCGACCAACTGATGCACTCCCTCAAAGGCTCTTCGGGAAGCATCGGCGCCAACCGTCTTTTCGTACTTTCGCGCTATCTCAACGATTTCTCCCACAGGGGAGAGTGGCCCGATACTGCAGAGTGGGCTCCGGTCCTTAACAGCACATTCAGCAGAACCATCGAAGCGATGGAGGGCATCCTGAAAAACCTGAAACGGTAAACGATCCGGGCACCTCTTATCATCGCACACACGTAAACCGGAACAGCATGGGCAAAAGCCTCCTGATCGTCAAAAACATTGCTCACGAAGGAGCAGGCCTCCTTGCAGCGGAACTGGAACGCCGCGCCATTGCCGTGGAAACCGTCGATCTCTCCACAGGATGCCGCTTTCCCGACCCGCTCGTCCACGACGCCCTTGTCATACTCGGAGGGCCACAGAGCGCCAACGATACCTCGGAGCGGATGCTGCAGGAAATAGAGCAGGCTGACAGGGCTCTCCGGGCGGAGCTGCCCGTTCTGGGCATCTGCCTCGGACTGCAGGTGCTTGTAAAAGCCGGAGGAGGAAGCGTTGTTGATAGCCCTGTCAGGGAAACCGGTTTTTTCGATCACGAAGGTCAGCCTTACCATGTGGAACTTACCGGCGAAGGCCAGAGAGACCCGCTGTTCGCGGAGATGAGCCGGACATTCCGGGTTTTTCAGCTTCACGGCGAAACCGTGAAGCTGACCGACGGCATGCGGCTTCTGGCCGAGGGAAAACACTGCACGAACCAGGCTGTACGGATCGGCAACAACGCGTACGGCCTGCAGTGCCATTTCGAACTCACTCCCGCCATGCTTGCGGAGTGGTGCCGGCTTGACCACGATCTGGTGATGATGGACGCCACGGAGCTTGCCGGACAGTTCCGTGCGGTGAGCGAGGAGTACACGGCGACCGGGCTGCTGCTGATGCGCAACTTCCTCCGCATTGCCGGAATGCTCTGAAGGCAAACCGGTTTTCCCGGAACAAGCATAGCCCGTTCCGGGAAAACCGGCTACTCTATGACAAGATCGATGGTCCTTCGCTGCATATCTACCGTATGCACCTTAACCTTTACCCGCTGACCGATCTGCAGTCTTTTCTTGCGGCGCTTGCCGACAAGCGAGTAGGTTGTTTCGTCGTACTCGTAGTAGTCGTCGGTCATATTGCGCATGTGCACGAGGCCCTCGATGGCGAAATCCACCATACGCACATAAATGCCGTATTCGGTAGCACCTGAAATGACTCCCGCATAAACCTTTCCGATATGGCCGGCCATGTACTCGACCTGCTTGAGCTTGATCGATTCCCTCTCGGCCTCCACGGCGCCTTTCTCCCTTTCGTTCGAAATGCGGCTGGTCTGCCGGATCTTCTCCTGCAGCTCGCCAAGACGTTTTTCGGTCATTTTCCTCTTCTTCCTGCGAAGATACTCATACTCGAAAAGCAGCCGGTGCACAACCAGATCGGGATAGCGCCTGATCGGCGAGGTGAAATGGGTATAGTGCTCGAATCCAAGTCCGAAATGACCGGTATTCTCGTCGGTATAGATCGCCTTCGACATGCAGCGGAGCACCAGCTCGTTCACAAGAAACTCCACATTCGAGCCATGCACCTGCTGCAGGAGCTGGCGAAGGGCTTTCGCCGTCACCACAGGACCGCTTTTCTCCCTGTTGAGCTTCAGTGAATAGCCGATCTTCCGCACGAAATTCGCCAGCACGAGCACCCGCTCCTGCTGAGGCGAATCATGAACCCGGTAGATCACCGGCTGAGAGTTCTTCTTGCGATCGCGGAACGTTTTCGTGAGATACTCGGCAACCTTGCGGTTTGCAAGCAGCATGAACTCCTCGATAAGCCGATGGCTTGAAAGCCGTTCCTTCTTGATGATCTCGACAGGCTCGCCCTTGCTGCCGAGCCTGAAGCGAACCTCCTCGGTTTCAAAATCGAGGCCGCCGTGGCGGAAGCGCTCCTCCCGAAGCTCGACGCTGATCTTCTCGAGCAGCTGCAGTTCCGATGCGTAATCGCCCTTGCCGCTGAGCAGAATATCCTGAACGTCCTCATAGGTGAAGCGCCGTTTCGAATGAATGACCGTTTTATGAAATTCGTGGCTCTTGACCTCTCCAGTGTCGGTCATGGTGAAAAACACGCTGAAAGCCATCCTGTCCACGCCGGGGTTGAGACTGCACACCTCCTCGGAAAGCCGCGAAGGGAGCATGGGAATGACCCGGTCGACAAGATAGACCGATGTGGCGCGCTTCATGGCCTCACGATCGAGCGGAGAGTTCTCCGGCACATAATGGGAAACGTCGGCTATGTGCACCCCGATGCGATACAGGTTCTCCTCGAGCGTCTCGACGGAAAGGGCGTCATCGAAATCCTTCGCATCGATGGGATCGATGGTAAAGACGGTCTTGTCGCGCATATCGAGCCGTTCTGCCAGATCAGCGTCTGTAATGCCCTCTTTGATCGTTTCGGCCTGGCTGACCAGCTCCGGATCGAAGGTTTCGTCGATGCCGTGGTTGCGGGCAATCGCACTCACCTCAACCCTCGACTCGCCGGCGGAGCCCAGAATTTCGATCACGCGCGCCTGAATGATGCCCGGCTTGCGGAAATCCAGATCGCCGACCAGCACCTTCTGACCGTCCACTGCGCCTGCAGCCTGCTTGATCGGAACGATGATTTCCGGAAGCAGCTTGCGCTCATCCGGTTTGAGGGTGAACTTGCGGTTCGCACGGGTGAGGGTGCCGACAATGGAGGTGACTCTCCGGCTCAGGACGTTCACTACGATGCCCTCGCACCGCTGGTGGGGTGTGGATTTCGAAGAGTAGGTCTCGGGAACCTTTGTTACAACCACCTCTACCTCATCACCGTGGATCGCAGAATTCATGTCCGCTGCCTTTACGAAGATATCATCGTCGAAACCATCGACGTCGATGAATCCGTAACCGTTTGGATGGGTCGAAATGCGTCCGGCATAGGTCTGATCGACCCTGAACTGCTCCTTGCCCGGAACGGGAAACTGCCTGGCGTGCTCCAGTACGTCCTCATAAGTCGCAGGCTCCATGCACTGCATGCCGTAACAGCGGTTCGAGTCCTTGTCGAGGGTACCATCCTCCTGCAGCTTGTGCAGCACATACCAGAAACCGGGGAGTTGACGGGATTCCGTATACCCCATCTGGCGGGCAAGATCGACGGATCTGAACCGTTCACCGTCGTGATCCGCCAGAAAACTCACAATTTCAGCCGCGAGTGAACTTTCACCCCTCTTGAAAAGAAATTCGTTGATCAGAATATGGTCGTTGGGTCTGACCCTGTCGCCGGTCTGAAGGGGGGCCGGCCGGGTTCTCTTGCTGCCGGGTGCTCCGGGTTTACGGTTATGACGCTGTCTTGCCACTATTGGATACTTTTATATTAAAACGTTCTGTCGTTCATGCCGCTCCCGGCCGGAGAGAAACCAAAAAAAAACCATCCGCGTTATCCATTCGTAAGGCCCGCAGAGGGAGCCGCCGCAGTTCTTTTTCCGGATGGCACCGCGAAACCGGCTTCATTACATCAATTAAAACACTTTAACATAATGAAAAGAACCCACAAATATACCGTCAGGGCAGGGCTTTTCCTTGTTCTTGCCACACTCCTGCCGTATTTGCAGGCCTCTGCCGCCAAAAAAAACCCAGTAGCCGACTCCCGGACCGTATCGATCGGATCATCGGTGTGGATGAGAGAAAACCTCGACGTAACCCGCTACCGCAACGGCGATGAAATTCCCAGGGTGGAGGATCCAGCCGCATGGAACCGCCTGACGACCGGAGCCTGGTGTTACTATGAAAACAACAGCGACAAGGGTGTTACTTACGGAAAGCTCTACAACTGGTATGCAGTCAACGATCCCAGGGGGCTGGCCCCCGAAGGGTGGCATGTCGCTTCCGACGCCGAATGGCGGCAGCTCGTCGACGCGACCGGAGGAGAGAAGGCTTCGGGCACAAAACTCAAGGCGACAGTGCTGTGGAAGGAACCTCTCGTCGCTGCCGACAACAGCACGGGATTCACGGCACTACCGGCCGGATACCGGAGCGGAAACGGAAGCTTCGCGCTTCTGGGCTCCAACGCGAGTTTCTGGACATCGACGGAGAACAACGGATACTCGGCCTGGTACCGGCAGATCTACAACAGTTATTCGGCCGTCTACCGCGTCAGCAGCACGAAAACCCTCGGCATGTCGGTTCGCTGTGTCAGAAACTGACACACCCCCGGCGCCTTTCGGCAGAACAGGAATTTATGCGACAACGCCTTCAGTCGTAACGGCCGCACCAGGCTGAAGGCAGAACGGGCAGATCACATGGAGCACGACCCTTTTGGAAAGCACTGAAAACTCTTCGTTGAGCTGGCCGGGAACCTCGAGGGCGTCATAACCCTCGTGCTGAAAATCGAATATTCTGCCACAGCGGATGCAGTGCATATGGTGATGACTCTTCATATCCGGATCGAACCGCCTGACTCCGGATGTCGACTCCACGATCGAAATCAGCCCGATCGAAGCGAAGGTCAGCAGCGTCCGGTTGACCGTTTCGAAAGAGATGTTGGGAAACTCCCTTTTTATCAGCCGGTAGACCTGATCCGCCGAGGGATGGTCGCGGCAGTTGCCGAGCAGGCTGTAGATCGCCGTTCTCTGCGGCGTGATTTTCAGGCTGTGTGCACGGCACAGCTCAAAAAAGCGTCCGGCTTCACCGGGAGCGGCATTCATGCTGGGCATAACAGATTCAGGTAGTTCCCGTGATTCCTCTCCATCCGATCCGGATGAAAGGAGCCTGCTTCAACAGAAACAGGACTTTTTTTATCATGTTAATAATATATCACTCTCCGGAGAGATTCAAACACCAGCTGCCTGCAAATCTTTAAAAAAGCTAAAAAAGATTTGATCTTATTTAGGAATAAATCTACATTATTTCCGGCAACAAAAAACAGGCAAAACAGCAACAAAACATCATCACTCATGTCAGAACATTTCGAAGACCAGTACTACTACAGTGAAACGGGCATGCCTCTTCTCGGCGACGATTTCCCGGAAATGAAGGTGCAGACCACTCACGGCCCCATGAACATCCCCGGAGATCTCAAAGGCTCCTGGTTCGTGCTTTTCAGCCACCCGGCCGACTTCACCCCGGTCTGCACAACCGAGTTCCACGCTTTCCAGGAACGCATTGCCGATTTCGACAGGATCGGCTGCAAGCTCATCGGCATGTCGGTCGACCAGGTCTTTTCCCACATCAAGTGGGTGGAGTGGATAAAGGAAAACCTCGATACCGAAATCACCTTTCCGATCGTTGCGGCCAACGACCGTATAGCCATGCAGCTCGGCATGCTCCATCCGGGAAAGGGATCGAACACCGTTCGTGCTGTCTTTGTTGGCGATCCGCAGGGAAAGGTGCGCCTCATGCTCTACTACCCGCAGGAGATCGGCCGGAACATCGACGAAATTGTCAGGGCCGTCCGGGCCCTGCAGGTTTCAGACGCCAACAAGGTCGCCATACCGGCAAACTGGCCGTCGAACACCCTGCTCAAGGACCGGGTGATCATCCCTCCCGCAAACAATATCGAGGATGCAAAAAAGCGCCCATCCCAGTTCGAATGCTACGACTGGTGGTTCTGCCACAAGGCGCTCTGAACGGAAGCGGAAAAGACAAACGGAAAAAGCCGGAAAAACGTCATGTTTTTCCGGCTTTTTCCGTTTGTCGTGATGCGCAGGCATGCCCCGCTACCTGCCCCGCTCTTTTTTCAGAAGTTTGCGGGCCGGTTCGTAACCCGAAGCCGCAGCGAGTTTCAGGTCGGCAAGCATTCCTTCACGGTTGCCGAGCTCTCCCCTCACGATGCCCCTGAGAAAATAAACCTCGCTGTACCCTTTCTTCCTCTTCAACGCCTGCGAACAGTCCTCTTCGGCTCCGGCATAATCGTTCATCCTGGTTCTGGCCAGTGCACGCCGGTAATAGAGCTCGGCGTTACCCGGCTGCATCCCGATCACCGTGTTCAGATCTTCAATGGCTTCGCTGTAATTGCGGTTCCTGATTCTGGCCAGACCTCTTGCAGAAAGCGCTTCGATATACTTCGGGTTGATCGACAATGCCCGCGAGAAATCCGAAAGCGCGCCCCTGTTGTCGCCGGTCATGGCCCGTGAAATTCCCCGCTGGTAGTAGGGTTCGGCATATCCCGGCATGTATTCGATAACCCGCTGAAAATCTTTTGCCGCTGCCTTGTGATCGGAAAGCTGCTGCCGCAGCAGCCCCCGATTGAAAAGCGCTTCGGGATAAAGCGGCCTGATGGCTATCGCGCTGTTGAAATCATCGAGCGCACCATGGAAATCGCCGAGCGCCTTTTTGGCCATCCCGAGATTGTTGTAGAGTTCCGGCATGAGCGGATCGATCCGCAGCGCCGCAGAGTAATCGATCATGGCTTCGCGGAACCTGCCGGCTTTCGCTCTTGCAAGCCCCCGGTTGTTGTACGCCGACGCCATGCCGGGATCGATTTCAAGCACCCGGTTGTAATCGGCGACGGCTCCCCGGTAATTTCCCGAAGCGGCGCGGCAAAGGCCCCGGTTGTTAAGCGCCTCGACAAGCCCCGGTTTTTTTTTCAGAATTCTGCTGTACTCTTCGGCAGCGCCGGCAAAATCGCCTTTGCGGTATTTCATCCACGCTCCGACCATCGGATCGGTGGTGACGGCTTCAGCCTTGTTGCCCGGAAAAACCGGCAGCGAAAACAGAAACAGCAGAAGCAAGATCGTGTAAGCTTTCATGGGGGTACCCGTTAATCCGCAGGATAAAATATCGGCGGCATGATGCGCTGCCTTCAGAGGCTCACCTGGTCGCATCCCCCTTCTGTATCCGGTAGAACCGCACGCAGTACTCTGCAAAAGAGTACGAGAGCATCAGCACGGAAAGGTACATGAAAAACTCCTGAACGGGATAACGCTGGAAAATGGGGTGGGGCCAGACCATGCTTATGAACATCATCGACACAAATCCCACCGCCCACTTGCCCGGCCAGAGCGATGTGGTCAGCACGCTGTGCCGGTAGCGGATATAGGCCGCTCCGGAAAAGATAAGCACGTCGCGAAGAATGGCGAAAAGAACGAACCAGAGCGGAAGCTTGCCGATCCAGAGAAAATAAAGAGCCGCGCTTGCAAGACAGAGCTTGTCTGCAAGCGGATCGAGAATCTTCCCCATCTCGGAAACCTCGTTGGTCCAGCGCGCCGCGCGCCCGTCGAACCAGTCGCTCAGCACTGCGACAACCATGAGGATCATGGCGACTGTCAGATTTCCGACATGATAGTAGTAGAGAAACCACGGTATCAGGAAAATCCTCAGGATGCTGAGAAAATTCGGCAGATTGACGATATGACCTTCCACGAGCTGTATAAGTTTTATTCACATATTCACCGAAAAGGCCCGCCGTTCTGAACGGCAGCTGTTTTTCAACGCACGATCATATCAGGCCGCGACGCAACGAAATCGGTCCAGTTCTTCTTACGGCTTCCGGCGCCGGGATCAGGGGGCGCATGTGCCGCTCCGGTGGAGCCGTTTCCGGTTTTCAGGAGGTCGCACAGCGCAATGCCGAGGGCGTCGGTTACGTCGTAGGTCGAAGGAGTTTCCCGGATCTGCAGCATCCGCCGGACCATGAAGGCGACCTGCTGCTTGCTGGCCGACCCCCTTCCCGTAACCGCAGCCTTCACTTCACGGGGAGCGTACTCCGCCAGTTCGAGTTTCCGGTTCACCGCCAGAGCGATAACCGACCCCCTCACCTGACCGAGCTTCAGCGCCGACTGGACATTTCTGCTGACGAACACGGTTTCGATCGCCGCCCGCGAAGGGGTGTGCTCGCCGATTACCGCATCGAGCTCCCGGTATATCTCTCCGATTCTTTCGGGGTGCGTCCTGCGGGGATTCAGCCGGATCACGCCGCAGGCAAGCACCTGAAAATCCGCACCCTCCTGCCGGATCACTCCGTACCCGGTAAGGAGGCTGCCGGGATCAACCCCGATCACGACCATCCGGGGCTAACCGTTTAAGGTGTTCATGGCCTTTTCGCTGATCTCCATATTGCTGTAGACGGCCTGGACGTCGTCGTTGCCCTCGAGTGCGTCGATCAGACGGATCACCTTGCCGGCGTCTTCGGCCTCGAGTTCGATATAGTTTTCGGGTACAAGATCGATCTTGGCGTTTTCATAAGCGATACCTGCGTCTTCAAGCGCTTTTTTCACGGCCTCGATGTCCCGCACATCGCAGAGCACCGTGCAGTAGGCCTCGTCATCGCCGTCGAGATCCTCCAGACCCGCATCGAGCAGCAGCTCCATCAGCTGATCCTCTCCCGCCGCGGTTTTCGGCACCTCTATCGAGCCCTTGCGATGGAACATCCAGCCGACGCTGCCACTCTCGCCGAGCGACCCGTTGTTGCGGCTCATGATGTGGCGGATTTCCGCCACGGTACGGTTGCGGTTGTCGGTCGCGGTCTCGATGATCAGTGCGATACCGGCCGGGCCGTACCCCTCGTAGGTGATCTCGTCGTAACTTGCCCCTTCGAGTTCACCCGTACCCTTCTTGATCGCACGCTGAATATTGTCCATCGGCATGGAGTTCATCCGGGCCGTATCGATGGCAAGCCGAAGGCGGGGATTTCCGGAAGGATCGCCGCCGCCCATTCTTGCCGAAATCGTGATCTCTTTTACCAGCTTGGTGAACAGGTTCCCTCTTTTCTGATCGGTGGCGGCTTTTTTCCTTTTGATGGTCGCCCATTTACTGTGTCCTGACATGATGAAAAATCACTGATTTAAAATTCCGGGGAATACACCCGTTTTCGATAATAGCCTTATATTCTTTCAGAAAAGACAAATCCAACGGCTTTTGCCCCAAGTTAACTACAAGAACAAAGAATGACAAACTGGATGATCGCCTACCAGGGTGAACCCGGAGCATACAGCGAGATAGCCGCACTCAGGCTCGGCGAACCGAAACCCTGCGAAACCTTCGACGAGGTTTTTGCCGCTGTCGAGAACCGCGAGGCCGATTATGCGGTCATACCCATCGAAAACTCTCTCGGGGGAAGCATCCACCACAACTACGACCTTCTGCTCCAGCACCCGGTCGTCATCGTCGCCGAAACGTTCGTCAAGGTGGAACACTGCCTTCTGGGACTTCACGGATCATCGGCCGAAACGGCAGAAAAGGTGCTTTCGCACCCGCAGGCTCTCGCCCAGTGCAGAAACTTCTTCAGCGCCCATAAAAACCTCAGGGCGGAGGTAGCCTACGACACCGCCGGGAGCGCCAAAATCATCGCCGCCGGAAGCGACCCTTCAAAACTCGCCATCGCCTCGAAACGCGCCGGCGAGCTCTACGGCCTTGAAATTCTTCAGGAAAACCTCGCTGACGAAGAGTGGAACATCACCCGGTTCTTCTGCATCGCCCACGCAGACAATGCGATCTGTCCGCGCATGAAAAAGATGCCCGATACCGCCCAGCAGAAAACCTCGATCGTTTTCACCCTCCCCAACGAGCAGGGCTCGCTCTTCAAGGCTCTGGCCACCCTGGCGCTCCGCGACATCGATCTGAGCAAAATCGAATCGAGACCGTTCCGCAAGAAAGCATTCGAATACCTCTTCTACATCGACTTCATGGGAGACAGCCAGGCGGTGAACGTCGAAAACGCCCTCCGCCACCTCCGGGAGTTCGCCACCATGGTGAAGGTGCTCGGCAGCTACGGAGTCATCGCATGACAGGCCGACGGCAATTCGATTTCTTCACCTCCGAAAAACCCTCACCGGAACCGGACGTACCGGAGGCAGCCCTCTGGCAGGCTCCTGCAGGAAAACCGAATCTCTTCCTGCTCGACGGCATGGCTCTGGTCTACCGGGCATACTTCGCCCTGCAGCAGGCCGGCATGAAAACCCGCGACGGCATCCCGACAGGAGCCATACACGGCTTCGCATCGGCCCTGCTGAAAATTTATGAAACATGGCGCCCCGACCACCTTGCCGTAGCGTTCGACAGCCGGGAGAAAACCTTCCGTCACGATCTCTATGAGCCCTACAAGGCCAACCGTCCATCTCCGCCCGAAGATCTGCTCGTGCAGATCCAGGCGATCATCGAGCTCATCGATGCTTTCGAAATACCGCTCATCAAGATCGCAGGATATGAAGCCGACGATCTGATCGGATCGGCCGCAAGAAAGTTCGCTCCGCATTGCCGCGTCTATATCGTCACGCCCGACAAGGATCTCGCCCAGCTGGTTCACGACGGCGTAACCATGCTCAAGCCCTCGAAAAAGCAGAACGAGCTCGAACCCTTCGGCAGAAACGAAATCAGGGAGCAGTTCGGCGTCGAACCCGAACGGTTCATAGACCTGCTCACCCTTACCGGCGACACCTCCGACAATATTCCGGGAGCAAGGGGAATCGGGCCGAAAACCGCAGCAGCCCTGCTGCTCAAATACGGTACGCTGGACAACATCTATGCGCATATAGGAGAACTCCCCCCGAAAACGAGGACGAGCCTCGAAGCCTTCAAACCCCAGCTCGAACTCATCCGGCGTCTGGTCACCATCGACACCGGGATCGACATCGGGCTCGATATCGAGAGCCTTGCCTGTAAAACACCGGTGCAGGGGCGCCTCATACCGATGCTCAACCGGTACGAGCTCAAGTCCGTAGCCGCGCGGCTGCCGGCGATCTTTCCGGGCATCGCTGCCATCCCGGAAGGCGCGCCGTCAACCGAAGGGGCTCCGGAGACCAACGCGGAACCACCGCTCCTCTCCCCTCTCGAAGGGGCGGACTACCGCCTGATCGAAACGGCTGACGAGGTCAGGGCGCTTGCCCTGAAACTCGAACAGGCCGAAACATTTGCCGTCGATACCGAAACCACGAGTCTCGATACCTTTCAGGCCGAGCTGGCCGGCATCTCGTTCTCCCTCAGACCTAAAGAGGCCTTTTTCGTCTATTTCGGCAAGGGAGGTCTCGACATCCCCTCGACGCTCGACATCCTGAAACCGGCGCTGGAGAATCCCTCCATCGGCAAAACGGGCCAGAACCTCAAGTATGACCTGCTGGTCCTGAAGAACTATGCCGTATCGCTCTCGCCGGTGGCTTTCGACACCATGCTGGCAAGCTATGTGCTCGATCCCGAAAGCACGCACAACCTCGACGACATGGCGGCGCGCCACCTCTCGATCCGGACGACCACCTTCGATGAACTGACCGGCGAGGGGAAAAAAAGAGTGCCCATCCACGAGGTTCCGCCCCGGCAGCTTTCCGACTACGCCTGTCAGGACGCCGACATCGCGCTCCGCCTCGAGGAGGTCTTCGACGAAAAACTGCGGGAAGACGAAAAGCTGCTCAGCCTCTGCCGCACCATCGAGTTCCCGCTCGTGGAAGTGCTTGCCGGCATGGAATACCAGGGCATCTCCATCGACACGACACATCTGGCAGTCTGCGCCGAACTGGTCAACGCCCAGATCGCCGGACTCAGGGAGAGCATCTACGAAAAAACCGGCTCGGTCTTCAACCTCGACTCTCCCAAGCAGCTCTCGCACATCCTCTTTACGGTACTTGAGCTGCCGACGAAAAAAACCACCAAAACCGGATTTTCAACCAACGTCGAAGTGCTCGAGGAGCTTGCCCCTCTCCACCCTGTGGCCGGGGACCTGCTCGAATACCGGAGTCTGCAGAAACTCAAGACCACCTACATCGACGCACTGCCGAAAATGATAAACCCGAAAACGGGCCGGCTGCACACCTCGTTCAACCAGCACATCACCGCCACGGGAAGGCTTTCCTCGTCAAACCCGAACCTGCAGAACATTCCGGTACGCACCCCCGCAGGCAGGGAGATCCGCCGCGCGTTCATTCCCTCGAACCCCGACAACCTTATTCTCTCGGCCGACTACTCGCAGATCGAGCTTCGCATCGCGGCTGAAATATCGGGCGACGAAAAACTCATCGAGGCTTTCCGCCAGAAGGAGGATATCCACAGCGCTACCGCAAGGGTCATCTTCAACACCGGGGAAATCACGCCCGACATGCGCCGCAAGGCAAAAGAGGTGAACTTCGGCGTGCTCTACGGCATCCAGCCGTTCGGCCTCTCCAGGCGCCTGAACATAACGCAGAAAGAGGCCAAAGCCATTATCGAGGTCTACACCTCGAAATATCCAGGGCTCTTCATTGCGCTGCAGGAGATCATCGCGGAAGGAAAACGGAACGGCTATGTCTCGACCCTGCTCGGAAGACGCCGTTACATCCCCGACCTCAACAGCCGCAACTCCATCCGCCAGAAAGCCGCCGAACGGGCTGCCATGAACACGCCTATCCAGGGAACGGCCGCCGACATCATCAAATGCGCCATGAACCTCTGCAGTCGCCGGATCAGGGAAAACGGCATGGAGTCGGTCATGCTGCTGCAGGTCCACGATGAACTGCTTTTTGAAACCACACCCTCCGAAACAGACCGCCTGCAGACTCTGGTGGAAACCGCCATGACCGAAGCGGCAGAATTCTGCGGTATCGTCACGGTTCCGGTAGAAGTCGATACCGGCACGGGAAAAAACTGGCTGGAGGCTCATTAGGGCGTTGATTTATAAAAAAAAGTTTTTATATATTATTCAATCAAAAAAGGCTTGCCTGACCGGACAGACAATCAATCCAGCACTGCATGTTTTCAGCGAAACTGTTTTTCAGCCAGGCCGGACGCGGCGGCAAAAAGCAGACTGCACGGGGAACGACCGTTCCGGCCAGCAGTCGCCTTGTGAGAACCGTACTGGTTTTTATCACCCTTCTGGCCGTTCCGCTCTCCAGCGTCCTGCGGGCCGAAGAGAAAGCTCCCGCTGCCGATAAAACGGCGGAAGGCCTTCTGGCCTCCACCGAAGAGATGATCGAACACCTCATTCTGCAGATCGACCGCCAGAAAGGTTCCGAAGAGGAGATAGCCGAACCCGAAGAGAAGAACAACCGCCCCTACTTTTCATCCATACCCAACATCAAGCCGGTCAACGGCCGCGTCACCAGCGGATTCGGCATGCGCCTGCACCCGGTTTACGGCAGGGTGCTGTTTCACTCGGGAACGGATTTCTCGGCTGCTGAAGGCTCGAAGGTCCATGTGACAGGCGACGGTATCGTCATCTTTTCAGGTTACGACGGAGGGTACGGCCAGAAGGTCACCGTGAGCCACGGGTACGGGTTCAAGACCGTCTACGCTCATCTCTCCCGAGCGCTTGTCCGTCAGGGACAGCGGGTTTCCAGAGGCGACATCATCGCCCTCTCGGGCAATACCGGCGTTTCCACCGGCCCGCACCTCCATTACGAAATCCTCAAAAACAACGTCAAGGTGAACCCTTCGGCGTACTTCTTCGACGACAGCAACCCCGACAAGTTCATAACCCGTCAGCATACACCCGAAAATGCTGATGGCAGCAACTCTTAAACCGATTAATCCAAGCGCTTTACTATGTACTGGAATCTGGATCTCGCACGATATATAGCAGATGCCCCGTGGCCGGTTACAAAAGATGAACTTCTCGATTACGCAAACAGAACGGGTGCGCCCCAGCAGGTTATCGAAAACCTGCACGACCTGCCCGAATGTGATGAAATTTACGAAAGCATTGACGAGGTATGGCCCGACTATCCTACCGACGAAGATTTCTGTTATGGTGACGAAGAGCTGTTAAACTGAAGCAAATACCCTCCCGTGTGTTTTCAATAAAAACGCTCCTCAGGGCAATCGCCGGTACTCTGGTCGTTGCCCTTTTTTTTGCAGGAGCAACGCCGTCATGTGCCCAGGAAATCCCTGAAAATGAGCCGGAAACCCCCGGCTCTGTGGTTCCCTACGTCAACTCAATCCGCTTCACCGGCAACAGCGCGGTGCCTCACGAAGAGCTCCGTCAGATCATCGTCACCGCAGAGCCCTCATCGTTTCTCGGACTCGGCCTCTTCGGAAAGACCAAAAAGCCCTTCAACCCCGACGAATTCCAGAGGGATCTGGACATCATCAAGAAGCTCTACACCTACAAGGGTTATTTCTTTGCCGATGTCCGTTCGTCGATGAACTACCGCGACAACGGGCGCAAAGCCGATATCCTCATATCGATAACCGAAAACGAACCGGCCAGAATCGATTCGCTGGCATGGAGCGGGCTCGAATCCATAGACGAAAAGCTCAAAGGACGCTACCTCGCCTCCAGCATCCTGAAAACCGGAGAAAACTTCTCCGTTGAGAAGCTGATCTCCGAACGGGACCGTACCATGACCTTTTTCCGTGAAGAGGGATACACCTTCTTTCACGAAGACAGCATCCGCATAAAAGTCGACACCGTGGGAGCCAACGCGGGAATTCTCTACAAAATCAGGCTGCCGGAAAAACTGGTGTACGGGCCGGTGAACGCCGTCGTGCACAACCCGATACGAAAAGACCCCGGCAGCCGCGAAACCCGGTTCCTTGAAGACGGCATACCGGGCGTCATTTTCGGTAACCAGAACATACGTCCGGCGCTCATCGCCAACTCCGTGGCGTTCCGTGAAGGCCAGACCACCAGGGAGAGCCTCGAGCAGGAGACCCTGCAGAACTTCGGCAAAACCAATCTTTTTTCATCCATTATCGTCCGGCCCGATTCGGTCCGTGACGGGCGCCTCTACACCACGGTGCACCTGGAGCCCGCGCCCAAACACCAGTTCGAACCAAAACTGCTGATCGACAACCGCTACGGTTCGCTCTTTTTCGGAGCCTCGCTCGCCTACGAAAACAGGAATCTTCTGGGCGGAGCCGAACAGTTCAAAACCGCGGCCGAATTCGGCACCCAGACCAGCTACAGCAACAACCTGCTCGGCAATCTCCAGAAAGAGGACTACGACAAGTTCATCCCTTACGAGCTGAGCCTGAAAAGCAGCCTTGTCATGCCGATGCTGAAAAAACCCGACAACGTTTTTTCGGCGTACCTCGAATATTCCCAGTCCACCCTGCCCATTCTGATCTCCAGCCGGAACGGCCTGGTGCGGGGTTCCTACAGCTCGAAACTCAGCCCCTCCTCGCGGCTCAGCTTCGACTTCTTCGAGTTCGAATGGGTGCAGAAAGACTCGCTGAGGGGGTTCAGAAAACTCTTCAAAACCGATCTGGCCGAAAATATCGACATCGATCCGGACGACGACGCGGCCGTCGACGCCGGCATCGACAGCCTCCTGGAAACCAGGGTCTACCAGACCTTCAGGCTCCGCTACAACTACACGAACCAGAGTACCGTGCAGCCGGGAAAAAACATCTGGAACCTCGACCTCCTCCTCGAAGAATCGGGAAGTCTGGCATGGCTCATCGATGAGTTCGTCGATACCGGAACCTATTCGGGGTTCACCGACAGTGAACCGCAGATTTTCGGAACCGCCTATTCCCAGTACGTCAAGGCCGAAACGAAACTCGGCTTCACCCGGAACCTCTCGCCGGGGCGGCAGTTTGCCGGGAGGCTGCATCTCGGCTGGATGATGCCGTACGGGAAAGCCGACGCCACTCCCGAAGAACGGCGGTTCTACGCCGGAGGCGCCAACAGCATGCGCGGCTGGCTCTTCAACACGCTCGGACCAGGCAGCAGCACAAGTGAAGCCGCAGCGAATTTCGGCGCCGACATCAAGATGGAACTTGGCCTGGAATACCGCTGGAAGTTCTTCAAGCTGTTCGGTCAGCCATCGGGTATAACCTTCTTTACCGATATCGGCAATATCTGGGACAGCAGCGGCCCCTACGGCTTCAGCCTGAACTCCCTCATGAAGGATTTCGCCTGGGATTTCGGAGTGGGGCTGAGGGTGGGCTCGCCCATCGGACCGTTCCGCTTCGATTTCGCGTGGAAAATCCATGATCCTGCCGAACAGAAAGCCTGGCAGATTCTCGACTGGAGCCCTCTCGACTATACCTTCAACTTCGGCATCGGAGAAGCATTTTAATTCATTCACTTACTCACTTAAGTACCAAACCGCCATGTCCGGAACATCCACCCTTCTTGCCCCATCCATCCTGTCCGCGGATTTCACCGATCTTCGCTCCTCGATCGCCCTTGCCGAAAAAGCCGGTGCCGACTGGATGCACTGCGACGTCATGGATGGGGTTTTCGTGCCGAACATCACCTTCGGGCCATTCATCATCCAGGCCGTGGCAGCCTGCACCCCGACGATCATCGACACCCATCTGATGATCACCGACCCAGACCGCTTCATCGCGGACTTCATCAAGGCCGGATCGCACCAGATCACCGTTCATCAGGAGGCCTGTCCGCACCTGCACCGAACCGTGCAGTACATCAGGAGCCTCGGTGCAAAAGCCGGCGTTTCCATCAACCCGGCAACACCGCTTTCAACCCTGGAATCCATTCTCCCCGATCTCGACCTGGTCCTTCTGATGTCGGTCAACCCCGGCTTCGGCGGCCAGAAGTTCATCCCTTCGTCGGTTGAAAAAATCGCGAAGCTGCACGGCATGCGCAACGAGATGAACCCGGACATGGTTATCGCCGTGGACGGAGGCATAACAGAAGAAAATGCGGGAGAGGTGGTGGAAGCCGGCGCCGACGCGCTGATTGCCGGAACGGCCTTCTTCAGGGCGGAGAATCCGGAGGCGACGGCCTCGAAGCTCAGGGGGCTGCACCGCTAAGGGTGCTGTAAGTTTTCAGCGGCGTTTTTCAGGGCTTCTTCCAGGCAACCGAGTGCAGCTCGGTGCTCACATGCAGCCCTTCTCCTATCAGCACGGCATCGAATGACGCCTCGCGGATGAGGGCTATGTCGGCGGCGCTCTTCAGGCCGCTTTCCGCTACGGCCGTCACCCCTTCGGGGAAGTGCCGCCGGAGTTCGACCGACGTATCGAGGCTGACGCTGAAATCCTTCAGGTTCCGGTTGTTCACCCCGATAATGCGGGCTCCGGCAACCGCAGCCGTGTCGAGCTCCCTCCGGTCGTGAACCTCCACAAGAGCCGCAAGGCCGGTTTCGGCTGCAAGCTGCAGGTAGTCGGTGAGCTGCAGGGCATCGAGCGCGGCCACGATCAGAAGAATCGCATCGGCGCCGATCAGGCGCGACTCGTAAATCTGATGCTCGTCGATAATGAAATCCTTGCGCAGGACAGGAAGGGAGAACTCCTTCTTCACCGCCCGGAGGTAGTCGTTCGATCCCTGAAAAAAGAGCCGGTCGGTCAGCACGGAAAAAGCTGACGCTCCCAGTTCGAAATAACGGCGGGCAATCGCGACCGGATCGAAATCGTGGACGATAATGCCGCGCGAAGGCGATGCTTTCTTGATTTCGGCGATAAGCCGGATGCCGTCGTCCGAACGTTTCAGGTTGCCCGTGAAATCCCGGCACGGCTGGAGGGTACCCTGCAGCTCCAGGTAGCGCTGCAGGGGTTTCTGTTGTTTCAGTTCCGCAACTTCGCCGCGTTTTTCGTCGAGTATCCTCTGTAGATAGGTCATAGGGGCTCTACTCCGCTGCGGCAAGCTCCCTGAGTTCCGTCTCGAGTTCCACGATCTGGCGGATGTTATCGAGGAACCACGGATCGATTTTTGTCGCCTGGTGCACCTCCTCGACCGTCGCTCCCGCCTGGAATGCGTAGCGCAGATAGAACATCCGGTCCGCTTTCGGCACCTTGATCTTCTCGAGAATGTCCCCCTTGGCGAACATCTTCTGCTGCTGGGTCATATCGACCACGTTCATGATATCCTTGCCGTCGGAACCAAGCCCGGCACGACCGATTTCAAGACCGCGCAGCGACTTCTGCAGAGCCTCGCGGAAGTTGCGCCCGAAAGCCATGACCTCGCCGACCGACTTCATCTGCACGCCAAGACGCGCATCGACATTCTTGAACTTCTCGAAATCCCAGCGGGGAATCTTCACCACGCAGTAGTCGATAACCGGTTCGAAGCTGGCCGGCGTCGATTTGGTGATATCGTTGAGAATTTCGTCGAGCGTATAACCCACCGCAAGCTTCGCGGCGACCTTGGCGATGGGAAAACCCGTGGCCTTGGAGGCGAGCGCCGAACTGCGCGAAACGCGCGGATTCATTTCGATCACAACAATGCGGCCGTTCTCGGGGTTGATGGCAAACTGGATATTGCTGCCGCCGGTCTCCACGCCGATTTCCCGGATAATGCGGATGGATGCATCCCGAAGCACCTGATACTGGCGGTCGGTCAGCGTCTGGGCCGGAGCCACGGTGATGCTGTCGCCGGTATGCACGCCCATCGGATCGACGTTCTCGATCGAACAGACGATGATCACGTTGTCGGCAAGATCGCGGATAACCTCAAGTTCGAACTCCTTCCATCCCACCAGGCACTCTTCGACAAGCACCTCGCTGATGGGGCTTTCGGCAAGTCCCCTGCGCACGGCCTCGTAGTAGTCCGACTTGGTTTCGGCAAAACCGCCACCGGTGCCGCCGAGTGTGAACGAAGGTCTGATGACGATCGGCAGACCGATCTCCTCGAGCGCTTCCTTCGCCTCTTTTTCATTGCGCACGAAAAATCCCTTGGCCATTTCAAGCCCTATTTTCTTCATCGCATCGCTGAAGAATTCGCGGTTCTCGGCCTTCCGGATAGCCCGGAGCTTCGCACCGATCAATTCAACGCCGTTGCGTTCGAGAATGCCCGATTCGGCAAGGCTGACGGCTGTATTGAGAGCCGTCTGGCCGCCCATGGTGGGCAGAAGCGCGTCGGGTTTCTCCTTCTCGATTATCTTGCGTACGTAATCCGGGGTTATCGGCTCGATGTAGGTCGCGTCGGCCATCTCGATATCGGTCATGATGGTCGCAGGATTGCTGTTGACCAGAATGACCCGGTATCCGTCCTCCTTGAGGGCGCGGCACGCCTGGGTTCCCGAATAGTCGAATTCGCAGGCCTGACCAATCACGATAGGGCCCGCCCCGATCACTAAAATTGACTGTATATCTTCCCTTTTTGGCACTGTTTTCCCAGGGTTTATGACTTGGTAAGCTTTTTTCGAACGTAATGTACAAAATATTCAGGAGAGTTTCCGTTCACTTTGACCGGGCTGCGAACCGCTACTCGATAATCCTGATAGGCTCCTGGTGAAATCCTCCGGAATCCCTTCTCAGCCATGCCGTCACCTCTTTCGGCAGACCGTTGATAAGTGAAATGATCAGCATGGTATGGCCGGGCCGGGCGAAATCGACGTCGTTCTGCGAGGGCACCGCCGGAGAGTTGATATGCGAGTGGTAGGAGCCCACGATCTCGTAACCGAGAGCGCGCGCCTCCCGCTCGACATCGTAATACTCGGTGGATGAAATCTCGAAACCGTGCTCGCGCCCGTAATAGAGGCAGTTCCGGCAGGGGGCGATTTCATGAACCACATTATCGATATTGCCCCGGTGATCGACATATTTTTTTCCTGCGAGCAGACCGCAGCACTCGTAGGGCTGCTCCCTGAAACCGTGTTCCTGTATAATCTCGAATTTACGCCGGGGTAGCTTCATACGGCAAGCGGTTGAATGAAAAGATAAAAGAGTTACAGCGCCTTGGCTCCGATATCCCTGCGGCAGTATGCACCCTCGAAATGGATCCGGTCAACTGCCCGGTAAGCCTTTTGGAGGCACTCCTGTAGAGTGGAGCCGAGCGCAGTCACCGACAGTACCCTACCGCCTGAGGTCACCAGGCGTCCGTCCCGGAGAGCCGTGCCCGCGTGAAAAATCATCACCTCGTCCGGGCTCTCCTCCGCCGGGTCGATGGTGATGGTCCTGCCGGTTTCAAAGGCGTCAGGGTACCCGCCCGAAGCCAAAACCACCGTAGCCGCCGATCCGGGGTGCATTTCGAAAGGCACCGCGTCGAGACCGCCATCGACGCTCGCCAGAAGGGCGTCGAAAAGGTCGCTCTTCAGCAGCGGCAGCACCACCTGCGTTTCAGGGTCGCCGAGGCGGGCGTTGAACTCGACCACCGAAGGTTCGCCGCCGTCGATCATGAGACCTACGTAAAGAAAACCCGTATAGGGATATCCCTCTTCGGCCATTCCCTGTAATGTCGGGCGTATAATGCGCTCCTCGACCTTGCGCATCACTTCGGGAGTCACAACCGGCGCAGGGGCATAGGCGCCCATTCCCCCGGTATTCTTGCCGGTATCCCCCTCCCCGATCCGCTTGTGGTCCTGGGCGGAAAGAAAAAGCCGGTAACCGCGCCCGTCGCAGAGGGCGAACACACTCGCCTCCTGGCCGCGAAGGAACTCCTCTATGACCACCTCGTCCGCCGCACTGCCAAAAATGCGATCGTCGAAAATCTCCCCGAGAGCCAAAAGCGCCTCGTTCCGGTCGGCAGCCACTATCACGCCCTTGCCGGCGCACAGGCCGCTCGCCTTGATCACCTGAGGAAAGCGCTCCCCGCCAAGCGACCCGATATGGGCCTCAGCACTCTCCTTGCTGCAGAAAACCCGGTATCCGGCTGTAGGAATGCCATACCGGTGCATGAACTCCTTCGAAAAAACCTTGCTCGACTCCAGCCTTGCCGCAGCCTGAACAGGGCCGACCACCTTCATGTCAGCTTTCCGGAAAAGATCGACCAGCCCCAGCTCCAGAGGCTGTTCAGGGCCGACCACCGTCAGGCCGATCCCGCTTTCACGGGCGAAGGCGAGCAGTTCCTGGAGCTGCACGGCCTTCAGCGGCACATTGCACACCTTGCCGCCCATGAGGGCGGTGCCTCCGTTTCCCGGAGCGACAAAAACCCGTTCCACCCGCCCACTTGCGGCTATTGCCAGGGCAAAGGCGTGTTCGCGTGCTCCGCTTCCGATAATGAGGACATTCATTGCTGTTGTAGTATAAGTGCAGTGGCCAGAAGTGACCATAGGGTTTATCGATCCCGGATTATTAAATTACCATCGGTTTTCCGGCAGGCAAGGATTGTATATAAAACAGGATGTACAAAAAAAACAACTAAATAATTTTCCCTGGGGAAACAGAGAAGAATGCCCGAAACAGAAAAATACGAAGACCGACGCCGATGAGCGCCAGAAACCCCGTATACCGCAGGCTGCTTCCACTCCTGCTCCCGCTGCTCTTCAGGAGTCTGAAAATAACCATCTCCTCTCGGCCGGAATCGCTCTCCATGCCCTCTGAAGCCGCGCTCTTCATGTTCTGGCACGGCAAGATGATTACCGGGTGGCTGCTCGCCCGGAGACTCTTCGCAGACCGCCCCGTAAACGCGGTGGTGAGCCTCTCCGAAGACGGCGCCCTGCTCTCCGGCACACTTGCCGACCTCGGCTTTTCTCTCATCAGGGGGTCGAGTTCGAAAGAGAGCGCACAGGTACGAGACGCCATAGCAGGAACCCTCGAACGGGGCGGTGTGGTCGCCATGACCCCCGACGGACCGAGAGGACCGCACCACAGCTTCAAATACGGCTCCCTGCGCCTCGCCTCGGAGACCAGCTCCCCGCTCATCTTCGCCGTCATACGTTACGAGGCGGCATGGCGGCTGAAAAGCTGGGACCGTTTCGAAATACCCAGGCCATTCAGCCGGGTCACGGTAACCCTGCACCACATCGAGGTCCCCCGATTCACCTGCGAGGAGGAACTGCGAAGCTATTGCCGACAACTCTCCGACCTCTTCAGCCATGAGTGAAGGCCCGAATTTCCTGCACAAAACCGCGGCCCTGCTCTACCGGGTGGTGACAGGGTTGAGAAACAGCGCGTTCGAGCGAGGAGTGCTCAAAACGTGGCATGCCCCGCTGCCGGTCGTATCCATCGGCAACATCACGGCCGGAGGCACCGGAAAAACTCCGCTCGCCGACTGGATCATCGGCTACTACCGCTCCATCGGCGAAACGCCGGCGCTCCTGTCCCGAGGATACGGACGCTCCTCGAAAGGGGTGCTGCTGGTCGCCGACACGCGTCGCATACTCTGTGGAAGCCTTGAGGCCGGCGACGAACCCCTGATGCTGGCCGCAAAAAATCCCGGCACCATAACCGTCGTTGCCGAAAAACGGAAAGAGGGTGTCGAGTTCATCCTGAAGAGGTTCAAGGGGCAACTGCCCTCCGTCATCATTCTCGACGACGCCTTCCAGCACCGCCAGATCGCAAGGGATCTCGACATTGTGGTCATCAATGCGGCTGAAGCCTATTTCGATGCCCGAATGCTGCCCGAAGGGCGGCTGCGCGAACCGCTCGCAAACATCCGGAGAGCCGGACTCCTGGTGCTCAGCAAGATAAACGACCGGAAAACCGCCGACGCCATAGCCCTCGACCTGAAAAAAACCGGCATTCCGGTTGTGGAGGCGAGAACCGCCGCAGATGAACTGGTGGCATTCGGCACTGCCGCAGCTGCGGAAAACACCTCCGGCATGCGAGCTCTCGCGTTTGCAGGAATAGGCGCTCCCGGAGGATTCCTCCTCAGCCTGCGGGAGAGGGGCATCGAAGTCGACTCCCACCGCTTTTTCAGGGACCATGAACCATACTCGAAGGAGAAGCTGATCCCGATGCTTCTCGAAGCCGAACAGCGCTCGCTCTCGCTGGTCACTACCGAAAAAGACTACTACCGGCTGCTCGGTGAACATGAAATCATGGCGATGCTCTCGGTACGCCCCTGCTACTACCTGAAAATCCGGACAGAGTTCATCGAAGGAAAGGAAACGCTCGAAACCATGCTTAAAGCCGCTATCCACCCGTGAGAGGGCAGCGCCTTACTCCTTGATGATCTTCGACAGTTCCCTGAACCTGTCTCCGGAGGCCACACGCTGCAGTTCGAAAATCGCCATCTCCGTACTGGTGAGGCTGCCGCCGGCCTTCTCGATGCAGTGGATACCGATATTGCGGTTCGACTCTGCTCTCGAAGAGACTGCGTCGGTAACCAGATGTACATTGTAGCCGAACTCGATCAGCTCCACCGAGGTCTGGTAGACGCACACATGCGTCTCCATGCCGGCAACGAGAATGTCGTTGCGGTTGAAGAGGCGGAGCCGCTTCATGAAGGGCTCGGTTGCGCAGCAGCTGAAGGTTATCTTCTCGATCGGCTCGAGGTCACCAAGCAGCTCCTTCACGGGAGCCACGGTTTCGCCGAGCCCTTTGGGGTACTGTTCGGTGTAGAGTACGGGAACATCGAGAACAGCACATGCCCTGACAAGTTTCTTTATATTGTTCTCCACCAGTTCAGGCTGATGGACGCTCTGGGCGAGCTTTCCCTGGATATCGATAAGAAGCAGAAGGGTTTCACTGGGAACGATCATGGTGCATTTCAGGATAATAACGTTGACGGAATACATTGACGCCGGAGGAAAGCAACATCAGGCAAAGAAATAAAAACCGGACAGAACATCAAAAACACTTGAAAAATACCGAAAACCCGATAAAGGGCACACTGCCTCCCGGAAAACGCGGCGAGTACCTCGTCGTACTGCAGTTCCTGCTCATGGCGATATTCATCGCCACCCCGGTCTGGCCTGATCCCGCGGAAGCGGCTTTCCCGACCGGCGCCCCGCTTCTCCGCCTTGCCGTGCTGGTCGTCTGCTGGAGCGCGGCGCTCCTCATGGGAGGACTGGGATCGCACCGTATCAGGGAGTCCCTTACCCCGCTCCCCTACCCGGTCGACCACAACCGGCTGGTAACCACCGGGGTTTACGCTCTGGTCCGTCACCCGCTCTACGGCAGCCAGCTTCTGGCGGCACTGGGGTGGGCTGTTTTCAGGACAAGCCTTTCTCATCTGCTGCTGCTCGCCCTGGGGTTCCTGTTTTTCAGCTTCAAGGCGTCGAAAGAGGAGCGGTGGCTTACCGAAAAACACCCGGAATACCGCGATTACGCCCGAAAGGTGAAAAAGTTCATCCCCTGGATCTACTGACCAACCTCTACGGGCACCTCTATTCATTGTCTTTTAAGAAGCCTGAGTCAAGCTCCCTGCAAGAGCGCGAGTATCGAAACACGCACGGAGCGCAGAACCCGGCATCCCGAAAGCTTTCGGGATGAGGATTTCGATTGATCGGAACCACCATGGCAATCATACTTCGGAACAAATAAACAGAAGTACCCCGCTCAATCCTTCAGGCAGCGAACGGAAAACCCCAGGCTTTTATTGATGCTGACCCGCTGCACACCGTTCCGGCTGGTGATCTCCCGGTTCCACGCCTCGAAATCGCCGGAAGGGGTCGCCGACCAGAAAAACGCATCACGACCAAGCGAGAAAAATCCCCCCAGGCAGTTCCGGCTCCCCGCAGGCTGGGCATTGAATCCGCAGCTGCGTACGGCGCCCGCCGAAGCACCCCAGCCAACCGTGCTCTTCAATGCGCGGCCCGCGGCAGTTTGACCTCCAAGGAAATCGACAAGTTCGTTCCACTCGCTATCAGAAGGAATATGCCACCCCTCCGGAGCAAGCCCTCTCGGATCGCCGAGTGCATACCAGTTGTAGAGCCTGCCTTTGCCCGGGTCATCCTCATACCAGCACCAGGCCCCCTCCTGTTTCGAGGCGGCATCGTGCCACTCCGCATCACTCACGGCATGCCGCACATGATCACCATTGCGGTAGCGGCCTGTATCGAGGTTCCGCCCCATCCACACCTGCCGTCCGATCCTCACCTCTTCGCTCTCCCCATGCGCCCGGCATGCCGTGACCGACAGGGTGGCAAAAATGGCAATAAGAAAGAACAACCAGAAAGCTGCCCGTTTTTGATACCTGGCAGACGGAGACTCGACTGTTTGCGACATACGTCAGGCCGATTGGTTTTTCTGCCGCCGGACTTTACCTTTAAGGATGCGCATCCTCTCCACAACAACATAGCAAATCCCATGAAAAAAATCGGCGTCATCCTCTCCGGCTGCGGCTTCCTCGACGGAGCCGAAATACAGGAAGCCGTGCTGACCCTGCTGGCCATCGAGCGGGCAGGAGCCGAGGCGATCTGCCTGGCCCCCGACATCATGCAGCACCATGTAGTCAACCATCTTACCGGCGAAGTCGCGGTCGGCGAAACCCGCAACGTGCTTGTCGAGTCGGCCCGCATCGCCCGAGGAGCCGTTACCGACCTCAGGCGGGCGCGCATCGACGAGCTCGACGCGCTTGTGCTTCCCGGAGGGTACGGGGCAGCAAAGAACCTCAGCGACTTTGCATTCAGGGGAGCCGACTGCGAAGTCAACGCCGACATCGAGGCCTCCGTGCGGACCTGCTTCGAGGCAGGCAAGCCGCTTGGCTTTATCTGCATCGCGCCTGCCATAGCCGCCAGGGTGCTGGGTGGCAGAGCTGGCGAGCTCACCATAGGCAACGACCCCGATACCGCCCGAACGCTCGAGGCAATGGGTGCGCGCCACATCGACTGCCCGGTATGGAACACCGTTGTCAGTTCGGAAGGCGCCGTAATCAGCACTCCGGCCTGGATGCTCGGTCCGTCGATCGGCGAAGTGGCCCGGGGCATCGACAAGCTGATCGCGGAAATAGTCGGGCTACTTCAATAGGCGACGCCCCTTGTCGTAAGGCACGCCAAGATCACGAGGAGCGACAGCCTTGCCGACAAAACCGGCAAGCACAAGAAGCGTAATCACATAGGGCAGCGACTGCACCAGCTGCGTCGGAAGAAATCCGCTCTGCAGCCACATCTCGGCAGCTTCTGCGGAAGCGAACATCAGGCTTGCCAGGGCTGCACCTGCCGGGTTCCATTTGCCGATGATCATGGCGGCCAGTGCGATATAGCCCCGTCCTGCCGACATCCCTTCGGTAAAGGAGTGCTGCTGAAAAACGAGAAAGGCGCCGGCAAGCGCTGCAAGCGCTCCTGAAACCAGTACACCGCTGTAGCGCATGGCACTCACCCTGATACCGGCGGAATCGGCGGTTTCGGCGCTCTCGCCTGCAGCTCGCAGCCGAAGGCCGTATGGTGTCCTGAAAAGCAGGAACTGCCCGGTGACGACGGAAAAAAGCGCCGCCAGAAAGAGCGGGTCCACAAAAACCGACGACACTTCGATCCCCTTGATTCTCGCCGAATTCATGGCACTGCCGAAGAACACGCTCAGACCGAAACGGGTCGCGCCCATTACCAGAATATTGATGGCAATGCCGGAAACAATCTGGTCGGCCTTCATGCTGACGGTCACGAACGCATGCAGAAATGCAACGGAAAGACCCGAAACAAGTGCAAGAGCGATGCCCGCTGCAGCCGAGCCGGTATAGTACTCTCCGATGGCGGCCCCGAACGCTCCGGCAAGCATCATCCCTTCAAGCGCAAGATTCACCACCCCGCCCCGTTCCGAAAACGACGCTCCAACAGAAGTCAGCACATAGGGAACGGCAATGCGCAGGATCTGCTGGAACAGCACCAGAAATTCTATACCCATTTGTAGGATACCTTCCGGCATATGAGAAATTTATATGCCATTTTTTTTATATTGACAATCCATAATTGTTTTTTACGGACAGCTCCTGTCGCGTCTGCATATGCTCATACATTGTATTTTAATTTCTCTTTAATAAAACAATTTCACAACCAGAAATCCATGCATGAACCAGAGATGACCAATGTAACAAGTAGCGCAAAACAGTACATCTACAGTTTTGCAGGCGGATCTGCCGAAGGTGACGCATCCATGAAAAACCTGCTTGGCGGCAAAGGTGCCAACCTGGCTGAAATGGCGAACATCGGCCTGCCGGTTCCTCCCGGCTTCACCATTTCAACCGAAGTCTGCACATGGTATTACGATCATCAGAAAACCTATCCGGCAAATCTTTTCGAACAGGATATTCCCTCCTCGCTCCACAAGATCGAAGAGTTTCTCGGCAAAAAATTCGGCGATCCGGAAAACCCGCTGCTCGTCTCGGTACGCTCAGGTTCCAGAGCCTCGATGCCAGGCATGATGGACACCATTCTGAACCTCGGACTCAACTCCAAAACTGTAGAGGGTCTGGCCCGCAAATCGGGCAACCCCCGTTTCGCATGGGACTGCTACCGCCGCTTCGTACAGATGTACGGCGACGTGGTGCTTGACCTGAAACCTGCCGACAAAAAACAGATCGACCCGTTCGAAGCCATTCTCGAAGCAAAAAAGCATGAGCTCGGCATCCAGCTCGACACGGAATTCACCGTTGACGACCTGAAAGATATCGTCACGAAATACAAGGCGGCGATCCTTGAAAAAACCGGAAAAACCTTCCCCGAAGACCCATACGAACAGCTCAAGGGCGCCATCGGCGCTGTTTTCAACAGCTGGAACAACGAGCGCGCCATCGTCTACCGCAAGCTGAACCACATCCCCGGCTACTGGGGCACCGCCTGCAACGTGCAGGCGATGGTATTCGGCAACATGGGACTCGACTGCGGCACCGGCGTAGCCTTCACCCGCGACGCTGCAACCGGCGAGAACCTTTTCTACGGCGAGTTCCTCATGAACGCCCAGGGTGAGGATGTGGTTGCCGGAACCAGAACTCCGCTGAAAATCGAACAGCTCAAGGCAGAAAATCCCGGAATCTACAATCAGCTCGACGAAATCCGCCTGATTCTTGAAAAGCACTACCGCGACATGATGGACATAGAGTTCACCATCGAGAGCAACAAGCTTTTCATGCTGCAGTGCCGGGTCGGCAAACGCACGGGCATTGCCGCCATCAGGATAGCTGTCGATATGTTTAACGAGGGTCTTATCAGCGAAAAGGAAGCGATTCTGCGCATCGAGCCCGAACAGCTCAACCAGCTTCTCCGTCCGGTCTTCGACCTGAAGGAAAAGAAACGGGCCATCGAAGAGGGACGTCTTCTTGCCACAGGACTTAACGCAGGCCCAGGCGCAGCTACAGGCAAAATATATTTCAACGCAGCCGATGCCGAAGAGGCCTTCGACAAGGGAGAAGAGGTCATTCTCGTCCGCATCGAAACCTCGCCGGAAGACATCAAGGGCATGTCGGTATCCGAAGGTATTCTTACCGAACGCGGCGGCATGACCTCGCATGCAGCACTGGTCGCCCGCCAGATGGGTAAAGTGTGCGTAGCCGGCTGCGGTGCACTCTGCATCGACTACCAGAAGGGAGAAATGCGCGTGAGCGGCAGCGATATCGTACTGCGTGAGGGCGACTATCTCTCCATCGACGGCAGCACCGGAGAGGTGATTGCCGGAAAGGTCTCCACCAAAAACTCGGAAATCATCGAGGTGCTGATCGACAAAACCCTCAAACCCGAAGAGGCTCCCACCTGGGCCATCTACAACCAGCTCATGGAGTGGGCCGACCGTTACCGCAAGCTCAACATCCGCACCAACGCCGACCAGCCCGACCAGGCCGAAACCGCAATCACCTTCGGAGCCGAAGGCATCGGTCTCTGCCGTACCGAACACATGTTCTTCGGCGGCGAACGGATCGACGCAATGCGTGAGATGATTCTGGCCGACAACGTAGACGGCCGCAAAATTGCGCTCGAAAAACTGCTTCCCTACCAGCGCGAAGACTTCTATGGCCTTTTCAAGACCATGGGCTCACGGCCGGTCACCATCAGGCTCCTCGATCCGCCGCTCCACGAATTCCTGCCTCACACCGACATTGAAATAGGCGAGCTCGCCGGGAAAATCGGCAAGAGCGTCGAAGCCATCAAGGAGCGCATTTCGGATCTGCATGAGTTCAATCCAATGCTCGGGCTCCGCGGCTGCCGTCTCGGCATCCTCCACCCGGAAATCACCATCATGCAGGTCAGAGCCATCATCGAAGCAGCATGCCGTTTGAAAAAAGAGGGTCTCGAAGTGGTGCCTGAAATCATGGTTCCTCTCGTCTCGACGGTCAAGGAGCTTGAAATCACCTCCGAGATCATCCACAAGACCGCAAGAAGCGTGATCGCCGAACAGGGAACCGGCGTCAAATACCTGGTCGGCACCATGATCGAAGTGCCCCGCGCTGCGGTAACCTCCGCGGAGATCGCCACGGCAGCGGACTTCTTCAGCTACGGCACCAATGACCTTACCCAGATGGGTCTCGGCATGAGCCGCGACGACTCCGGCCAGTTCCTGCCTGCCTATCAGCAGCAGGATATCTTCCCGCGCAACCCGTTCGAGTCCCTCGACATCGACGGTGTCGGACGTCTCATGAGCCTGTCGGCTAAGGAAGGACGCTCGGTCAAACCCGATCTCAAGCTCGGCATCTGCGGCGAACACGGAGGCGATCCGGAAACCGTGGAGTTCTGCCACAAGACCGGCCTGAACTACGTTTCCTGCAGCCCCTACCGCGTGCCGATCGCAAGACTGGCTGCGGCAAGAGCCGCCCTGCAGTAAGGGCGCATGCTGCGTATGCATAAAACAGAGAAGGCGGCCTATCGGGGCCGCCTTCTCTGTTATTATCCGAAAACCGGGGTTTCCCCTGTTTCCCTACTGCTGATCTTCCTTCTTCTTGAAGAACATGCATCCGCCCTCGGCAAGCACGTCCTTGCCGTTGCAAAGCCCTTCGACAGCATTTTCCGGCTTGACGACAAAGCTCTGGCACTCCTGGCACTGTTTGCCTTTTTCTGCCTGTTTCTGATATATGAAGTCCATGGTTATTCCTGTTTTCAGGTTATCTATTCATCGAAATTGCATTGTTAACGCCGGTTAACTCCGGCTGCCGGGAATATAGATATCGTACCGGTTTTTCCAAAATCCTCATCGATCCAGAAACCTTCTCCGCCATTCGACAGTTAGAGGCAGCGATCGGCAAAACCTGGACTTCCCGAACAGGTAATTAGCCGCCAAATCGCTATAATGCAATACACTCATTTTTTTTTCGTTAGAAGCGCCTTACACCATGCAATTCAGCCATATCCGCATCAGAGGGGCCAGAGTCCACAACCTGAAAAATATATCACTCGACATCCCCCGTAACCGGTTTGTCGTCATTACCGGCATATCCGGATCGGGAAAATCGAGCCTTGCGTTCGACACCATTTTTGCTGAAGGCCAGCGGCGATTCATGGAAACGCTCTCTCCCTATGCACGACAGTATATCGGCAACATCGAACGGCCGGACGTCGATTTCATAGAAGGACTCTCTCCGGTCATTGCCATCGACCAGAAAAGCACGAGCCGCTCGCCCCGTTCGACGGTGGGCACCATTACGGAAATTCACGACTTCATCCGCCTGCTCTATGCGAAAGCCGGCCGCCGCTACGATCCCGTAACGGGTCGGATGCTGCAGAAGCAGTCGCCCGAAAGCATCGTCGAGGCCATTCTGGGACTTGCCGAAGGCACAAAAGTACAGATACTCTCGCCGCTCGTCACCGGACGCAAGGGGCACTACCGTGAGCTCTTCGAGCGGCTGCTGCTCAAAGGGTTTCTTCGCGTACGAATCGATGGCCGCGAGCAGGAGATGGAAAAAAACATGCAGATCGAGCGCTACCGGAACCACAACATCGAACTGGTGGTCGACCGGCTCGCTGTCAGCCGCGAAAGCGCCGACAGGCTGAAACAGGCCGTGGAACTGGCCATCGGCATGTCGGAACACCGCTCTTCGGTAATCTGCGCGCCACTGGGCGACGACCTGAAGGAGATGTTCTTCAGCACCCACTACGCATACTCCGACGGATCCGTGCCGCTCGATACCCTCGCCCCGAACCAGTTCAGCTTCAACTCTCCCTACGGGGCCTGCCCGGAGTGCAACGGCCTTGGCGAGCTCATGCAGCTCTCCGGCGATCTCATGATTCCCGACCATTCGCTCTCGCTCAACCAGGGGGCCATCGAACCGTTCGGAAAACCAGGCAAGCGCAACCTCTGGCAGATCATCAAGGCCATCGCAAAGGAGTACGGCTTCACGCTCGACACGCCGGTCGGCGACATCCCCCGTGAGGCGATCGACACCCTGCTTCTCGGCTCCGGCAGCCGAACCTTCGATGTCACCTACGCATATGCAGGAAAAGAGCACAGCTACCCCCAGATCTTCCAGGGAGCCCTGCCCTACGTCGAGGAGCTGCGCCAGAACAGCAGCTCGTCGAGAATGCGCGAATGGGCTGAAAGCTTCATGCTGCACCAGCCCTGCCCGGTCTGCAAGGGAGCCCGGCTTCGCCAGGAGAGCCTGGCGGTGAAGGTCAACGGCCTCAACATCGCCGAAGCCGAATTGCTCCCGCTTCCCGAAGCGCTCGAATTTTTCAGGAACCTTCCGGCAGCACTCACGGACCGCGAACAGCTCATAGCCACACCGGTGCTGCACGAAATCACCAAGCGGCTCGAATTCCTGCTCGACGTCGGGCTCAGCTATCTGACACTCGCCCGCAACGCACGCACGCTCTCGGGCGGCGAAGCACAGCGCATCCGCCTTGCCTCACAGCTCGGCTCGCGCCTCAGCGGCGTACTCTACGTGCTCGACGAGCCGAGCATCGGGCTGCACCAGCGCGACAACCACAAACTCATCGCCTCGCTGCAGCAGCTCCGCGACATCGGCAACACCGTGCTCGTCGTCGAGCACGACAAGGACACCATGCTCATGGCTGACGAAATCATCGACCTCGGGCCCGGCGCAGGCGAATACGGAGGAGAAATCGTGGCCAAAGGCACCGCCTCTCAGCTTGGCGAAGACTCGCTGACGGCAGCATACCTCACCGGCAGGAAAACCGTCTTCTTCGAACCGGAAGTGAAAGAGAAAACAGGGGAACAGCAGTACCTCACCATCAGGGGTTGCCATGGCAACAACCTCAGGAACATTGACATCCGCTTTCCGCTCGGCTCCCTGATCAGCATTACCGGCGTGAGCGGATCAGGTAAATCGACGCTCGTCAACGAAACCCTCTACCCGGTGCTTGCCCGGCACTTCTACCGTTCGAAGCTCATCAGCCAGCCCTGCTCGGGAGTGGAAGGCATCGACCTGATCGACAAGGTGGTCAACGTCGACCAGACGCCGATCGGCCGCACACCGCGCTCCAACCCCGCAACCTACACCGGAGCATTCACCTTCATCCGCGACTTCTTCACCCGGCTGCCCGAAGCGCAGATCAGAGGCTACAAGGCGGGGCGCTTCAGCTTCAACGTCAAGGGAGGCCGCTGCGAAGCGTGCCAGGGGGCGGGCACCATGAAAATCGAAATGAATTTCCTGCCTGATGTTTACGTGCCGTGCGAAAACTGCAAGGGCCAGCGTTACAACCGCGAGACACTGCAGGTGAAATACAAGGGAAAATCCATAGCCGACGTGCTTGAAATGCCTATCGAGGAAGCCTCCGGATTTTTCGAGGACTTCCCGCGCATCCGCCGCATCCTCTCCACCATGGAAAGTGTCGGGCTCGGCTATCTCAAGCTCGGCCAGTCCTCCCCGCTGCTCTCGGGAGGCGAGGCGCAGCGCATCAAGCTGTCTGCCGAACTCGCCAAAATCCAGACCGGCAGGACCCTCTACATTCTCGATGAACCGACCACCGGCCTCCACTTCCAGGACATCCAGCACCTGCTCGAAGTACTGCGCAAACTGGTTGACAAGGGCAACACCGTCATCATTATCGAGCACAACCTCGACATCATCAAAAACAGCGACTGGGTCATCGACCTCGGCCCCGAAGGCGGCAGCGGTGGAGGCCTGCTCGTTGCCGAAGGAACCCCCGCAGAGATCGCCGGAATGGAGCACTCCCATACCGGCCGCTTCCTGAAAATCGAGATGGAAAGCCATGAAAACAGCAGCCACTGAACCCGCCCGCCCGACACACCCCGCATCGTGCCAGATCTGCGGAACCATGCACCACCCGAAGCTTCGCCGGGCCTTCACCGTAAGACCGGCAATCTCCGAACTGATCCGACACGAAACCGGATCGTGGGACGAAAACGGGTGGATATGCCTCGACGACCTGCAGATGTACCAGCACCGCTACATCCAGAAGCTGCTCGAGGCCGAAAAGGGCGAGCTGTCGCAGCTCGACCACGACGTGCTCAAGGCGATGCAAGAGCAGGAGGTGCTCTCGAAAAATCCCGATATCGATTTCGATGCCGAACTCACCTTCGGCCAGCGGCTGGCCGACAGAATCGCGACCTTCGGCGGAAGCTGGTCCTTCATCATCATCTTCGGACTCTTCCTCTTCCTCTGGATGGGCCTGAACTCATGGCTGCTCGTCGCGCGGCCGTTCGACCCCTACCCCTTCATCCTGCTCAACCTCGTGCTCTCATCGCTGGCCGCCATCCAGGCGCCGCTCATCATGATGAGCCAGAACCGGCAGGAAGCCCGCGACCGCGCCAGGGCGATCCACGACTATCAGGTAAACCTCAAGGCCGAACTCGAAATCCGCCAGCTCCACCAGAAAGTGGACCATCTCCTCTCCCGTCAGTGGGAGCGGCTGGTCGAAATCCAGGAGATCCAGATGGAGCTTATCAATGACATCCGGGAACGAAAATAGCCGGAAGGTCCGGCTACAGTTTCATCATCGGCAGGGGGCTGAAGGGGTGCGACTTCAGACGATCGAGGGCAAACGCAAGCAGCTTTTTATGAAATCCGGCATTAGGATAGGTTTCAAGAACCTCCACCACGAAATCGTCCGACAGCCGGAACCTGAGCAGACCTCCCGACATATCGATCCAGTCAGCTTTCCTGAACGGTTCGGCCAGCCATGAGGTGTTCTGCTGGTTCGACTTGAGCGGGGTGAGCTTGTGATGTTCGGCGATCATGGCGGCAATCTCCTCCCTCCACTCCGTTTTCCCGAAACGTTCAAGATAATCCAGGGCAAGCTTTTCGGAGGGTGCCAGATAATCGAAGGTACGCGCGGCCCAGATGCCGAGATCGTGAAAAACCGTGGCGACGGCAATCTTTTCCTCCAGTTCCGGCCTGCTCCCGGCAAGCGCGAAGCAGAAGTTGAACACCCGGAAACAGTGGTTGCGGTAAGCCTCGTAATCCTCGCCGAGCACCTCCCTCCACGACGCCATCAGCCCGTCGAGCAGGCTGGATTCAAGAATGGATGCCGGTGCGATCTTGGCGGGCCTGACACGTTTTTTTCTCATGAACGATCCGTTACGGGGTTGAGGAGCCTGAGGCACCTTAAATATTGAGCATCTTCTGGATATCGAGCAACTCGCAGTCGATACTGTGGTTCAGCTTCACGGCCTTGTTGAACGGCACCTGTACGATTTTGCCGTTGTCGAGCCCGATCATGATGCTTTTCTGGTCGTCGAGCAGCGCATCGACAGCCGCAACACCCATACGCGTAGCATTCACCCGGTCGTTTGCCGTCGGGCTCCCCCCGCGCTGGATATGGCCCAGAATCGAAACGCGCACATCCAGATCGGGATGCTCCCGGCGAACCTTTTCGGCGAGTTTCAGAGCACCTCCGGGTTCATCACCCTCGGCAACCATAACAATCCCGCTCCGCTCCTTTGCTTTATACCCCTTGTCGAGAAACCGCTTCAGCTCCTCATGCTGCTCCTTCGATTCGGGAATGAGAATCACCTCGGCACCACAGGCCAGGCCGCCGTTCAGGGCAAGCAGACCCGCTTCGCGGCCCATCACCTCCACAATGAAAATCCTGCCGTGCGACACCGCCGTATCCCTGATTTTATCGACCGCGCACACCACGGAGTTCAGGGCCGTTTCATAGCCGATGGTATAATCCGTGCCGTACATATCGTTGTCGATGGTACCCGGAATGCCCACGAAAGAAATGTTGTACTCCTGTGACATTGTCAGCGCGCCGGTAAAGGAGCCGTCACCCCCTATCACCACCGCGGCGTCGATGCCGGCCTTCTGCAGCTGCAGCCAGGCTTTTTCGCGCCCGGCGGCGGTTCTGAACTCATTGCTGCGCGCGGTCCTGAGAATCGTCCCCCCCAACTGGATGATGCCGCTCACATCGGCCGAACGAAGCGGTACGAAATCACCCTCTATCATCCCCTGATAGCCGCGGCGGATACCCACCACCTTCAGTTTGTTTGCAATAGCCGCGCGGGTTACAGCCCTGATTGCGGCATTCATGCCCGGCGCGTCGCCTCCGGAGGTAAACACCCCTATCTTCCTCAATTTCTGCCTCTTATCTGAATCGCGCCCTGCGCTGTTTTTCTCTGTCATTTGAATCGGGAATCGTTGCTGATATGGACCCCTGCCCCTCTCTCTCTGTCGGCAGGATCATGTTACAAAAATATTGTCCACCAGCAAACCGGTATTCAGTAGGCAGTAGGCAGTAGGCAGTAGGCAGTAGGCAGTAGGCAAACTATCCAATCCGGAATTCAAAATCCATAATCGCTTCAATCAGGAATCAACAGGCACAAGCAGTTCGGGAAAAATACTGATTTCTACCCCCTGCATGATGGAATCGAAAAACACTACCATACGGTCTTCCCTCCCCTGCTTTACCACCGTGCCCTCGAGGTCCCTGAACGGACCGGCCAGAACCCTCACCTTCCGGCCCGAAGGCATGGAGGCCACCCTGCCGCTTATGTAATCGGGCTCCCTCACCAACGTCCGGAGCCACTCGATATCCTTCTGGCGAATAACAGACGGGGTCCTGCCGATACCCACGAATTTCACCACACCCTCGGTGTCGAGCACTTTCATATGCTCCCTGCCGATATCGATACGGACAAAAACATACCCTCTGAACAGCGGTTCCTGCACTTTCTTCTTCCGGTCTTTCCACTGCCTGAGCGTTTCAAGAAGGGGCAGAAAGCTGGTCACCCCGATGTCCTGAAACAGCCG
>NZ_JBAWHG010000049.1:0-89018 GCF_049593655.1 Chlorobium sp. | reverse complement strand
CGGATGAACCTGCTGGAATCCGGAGACATCGAGGAGGCGGTCAGTGCCGCCGGAGCGGTGGGGGATGACCGGATCCAGAAACAGAGTCAGGGGTATGCGGCGCCGGACTCCTTCACTCACGGCACCCCGGAACAGCGGATGCGCTGGTTCAGCAAAGGCTATACGACCGGAGACGTTACCGCGGGCGATACCTTCTCCGGAGGAGCGCTGTGACCGGTACTTAGAGTCTGACCGTAATTCCCCGGTCGCGCAGGTACTGTTTGGCCTGGCGTATGGAGTACTGGCGGAAGTGGAAGATGGATGCTGCCAGAGCCGCATCGGCTTTTCCCCTGGTGAATCCGTCGTAGAGATGCTCGAGATTGCCGGCGCCGCCCGAGGCGATAACGGGAATGTGTACCGAGGAGGATACCTTTGAAAGGATGTCGTTGTCGTACCCTTCCTGTGTGCCGTCGCGGTCCATGCTTGTAAGCAGTATCTCTCCAGCTCCCAGCTCCTGCACCAGCTGCGCCCATTCCACCGCTTCATACGCGGTGGGGTTTCTGCCCGAGTGGGTATGTACCATGTGGCGGCAATCTTTCTTTTTCACGTCTATGGCAACCACCACCGCCTGGGAGCCGTATTTTTCGGCGATGCGGGAGATCAGTTCCGGCTTTTCGATTGCCGCGGTGTTGACCGATACCTTGTCGGCGCCGTGCATGAAAATCTCGCGTGCTCGTTCGACGGAGTTTATGCCCCCTCCGACGGTGAGCGGAATGAACACCTCGCCGGATACCTTCAGTACCTCCTCCAGTGTGGTCTTGCGTGATTCTATGGATGCCGATATGTCGAGAAATACCAGCTCATCGGCTAGTTCGCTGTTGTAGAATCGGGCCTGTTCCAGTATCGAGCCTGCGTCCCTGAGCCCTTCGAAGTTGATTCCCTTGACGACCCTGCCGCCCGTTACGTCGAGGCAGGGAATGATTCTTTTTGCTAACATGAGGCGGGTTTGAATTTCACGTTCCGTCCATTGTAAGAAATCAATAAACATAAAATCTCCAACAAAATCGTAAAGGTATTATATTGAGTTCGCCTTGACAGCCGGTACTGCCGGGTGCTCATTCGGCCATTCAGATCCTGTTGTTCCGTACGCTGTTCACCTCCTTTTTCCATCCAGTCAATCCGGGGGTTGCAGCACGCAGGATTTCCATTCAGAGGAAAAAAGAGGGAGGCAACCATGAAGTTTCCTGTTTGTGATTACGCCGATTCCGTAGAAGGATTTTATTCCCAGTGCGCGGGATGCCCTATTGAAAGCCGGGCACCCGGATGCGCACTCGATGAGATGGATGACGGTACCTATGAATTTCTGGGCGAGACGCCGCATGGCGGCACAAGGGCGCTGTTTTTTTTCAAGGATAACGCGGGCAACCAGGTCTCAAAATACGATGCCGTTCATGTCGAAATCCACGAACTCGATGCGGACGGAATGCTGGTTACGATTCTGTACGGTATGGTTGATCCTGAAGGCTTGATCTATCTGAAAAAATCCCCCCGCAGTGATGCCGCGGAATAATGAACACTGCTTCACGTTTATAAACGGCAAGTACAGCCATGACACTCAATAAAGTCTATTACAGCGGCGGTGAAGAGATTCGGGATCTGACCATTGTAGGAGGCGGACCTACAGGGATTTTCGCGGCGTTTCAGTGCGGCATGAACAATATTACCTGCCGGATTATCGAGAGCATGCCTCAGCTTGGCGGCCAGCTTGCCGCGCTCTATCCTGAAAAACATATCTATGATGTTGCCGGATTTCCCGAGGTTCCCGCAGCAGGTCTTGTCGACAGCCTGTGGAAGCAGGCTGAGCGCTATCATCCCGAGATTGTTCTCGGAGAGGCGGTCAGGCGTTACAGGAAACTTTCCGACGGTTCGTTCGAAACCACCACGACATCGGGGAACGTGTTCCTTTCGCGTGCCTTGCTGCTTGCAGCAGGTCTCGGCGCGTTTACACCCCGAAAACTGCCTCAGCTCGGCTCTGTCGATCATCTCGAAGGAAAGTCGATATTCTATGCTGTGCGCAATATCAGTGATTTTGCCGGCAAAAAGGTTGTCATTGTCGGCGGAGGCGATTCCGCTCTCGACTGGACGGTCGGGCTTCTCAAGAGCGCCGGGCAGGTAACGCTGGTGCACCGGATGCACGAGTTCCAGGGGCATGGCAAAACCGCCCGTGAGGTTGACGAGGCCCGGGAGCAGGGGGCAATCGGCGTGTATATGGATACGGAAGTATCCTCGATAGAAGAGGTGGAGGGGGAGCTGAAAAAAGTGACGCTTACGCGCAAAAACGGCGCATCCGTAGAAATTGCCGCCGACCGGCTGCTGATATTGATAGGGTTCAGGTCGAACCTCGGTCCGCTTGCCGAGTGGGATCTCGAGCTTGTTGACAACGCGCTGGTCGTCGACAGCCACATGAAGACTTCGGTGGACGGCCTCTATGCCGCCGGAGATATAGCCTGGTATCCGGGCAAACTCAAGATCATCCAGACGGGGCTGAGCGATGCGGCCATGGCCGTCAGGCACAGCCTGACCTATATCCGGCCGGGCGAGAAGATCAGGCACACCTTCAGCAGCGTTAAAATGGGAAAGCAGAAAAAGAATGAACAGTAAGCCTTCCGGTGCGACGGGCGCGGCTCTGACTCCATTCGATGCATGGATGCTCGCCATACGTCCGAAAACGCTTCCCGCCGGAGCGGTGCCGGTCATCCTCGGCAGCGCCATGGCGGCCGCCGACGGGCGGTTCCGGTTGCCGGCTGCGATCGTGGCGCTTGTCTGTGCGCTCGGCATCCAGGTGGCAACCAATTTTATCAATGAAATCTACGATTTCCGCAAGGGAGCCGATACGGCCGACAGGCTTGGGCCGACAAGGACCGTTGCCGCCGGCATCATCACCGAACAGCGGATGATCCATGTTTCCATCGGCCTTGTTTCTGCGGTTTTTCTGCTCGGCATGTATCTGGTGTACACGGCCGGCTGGCCGATTCTCCTGATCGGTCTCCTGTCGCTGCTTTTTGCCTGGGCCTATACGGGCGGCCCCTGGCCAATAGCCTATTCAGGTCTCGGGGACCTGTTTGTGTTCGTGTTTTTCGGTCTGGTGGCGGTCGGAGGCACCTACTATGTGCAGGCGCTGGATCTCTCCGTTCCGGTGCTGCTCGCGGCGGCTGCACCGGGGGCTTTTTCCGTCAATATTCTCCTGGTCAACAACATCCGGGATATCGCAACCGACCGTACGGTCGGCAAGATGACGCTTCCCGCGCGCATAGGCGGAGCCGCTGCAAGGGCTCTCTACGTGCTGCTTACGGCCGTGGCCTATCTTGTTCCGCTGCTGGTTTGGATTGAGGGTTACTCCGTATGGGGGCTGCTTTCACTTTTCTCTCTTCCGCTTGCCATCGGTATGATCGGGAAACTTTACCGTTCGGAGGGGAGGGAGCTCAACGCCGTGCTTGCAGGAACCGGCAAGGTTATGACCATTCACGGCCTCCTGTTTTCCGGAGGGCTTCTTTTTTAACTCTTTTTTCGATTCATGAGCCGAGAACCCGTTTCCATCGCGCTTGTTCAGACTTCATGCGGGGAAAATCCCGCAGGAAACCTTGAAAAAGCCTGTCAGAAAATCAGGCAGGCCGCAGCTTCGGGCGCAGGGATCATCTGTCTGCAGGAGCTCTTTACAACGCGTTACTTCTGCCAGACCGAAGCCTATGAGCCGTTCGGGTACGCCGAACCGGTGCCCGGGCCATCTACAGACCTCCTTCAGGCGCTTGCCCGCGAACTCGAGGTGGTGATTGTCGCTTCTCTGTTCGAGAAAAGGGCAAGGGGGCTCTATCACAACACCGCGGCGGTTATCGATGCGGACGGAAGCTATCTGGGCAAATACCGCAAGATGCATATTCCCGACGATCCGGGTTTTTATGAGAAATTTTACTTCACGCCGGGAGATCTCGGCTACCGGGTTTTCGATACCCGTTATGCGCGAATCGGCGTGCTGATCTGCTGGGACCAGTGGTATCCCGAAGCGGCAAGGCTCACCGCCTTGCGCGGCGCCGAGATTCTTTTCTATCCCACTGCGATCGGGTGGGCTGCCGAAGAGCATTCTGAAGATGTTCGGCGCGCACAGCAGCAGGCATGGAAGACCATGCAGCTGAGCCATGCGGTTGCGAACGGGGTTTTCGTCGCGGCAGCCAACCGGGTCGGGGTCGAGGGCGATCTCGAATTCTGGGGCAACAGTTTTGTATGCGACCCCTTCGGTCAGGTTATCGCCGAGGCCGCCCACCAGGACGAAACCGTCCTCATGGCCGGCTGCGATTGCAGCAGGATCGATTTTTACCGTGCTCACTGGCCGTTTCTGCGCGACAGGAGGATCGAGACCTACGGGGATTTACAGAAACGGTTCATCGAGGAGTAACGCATGGTTTTCCGGAGAGAGAAAATTGCATGTACGCGGTCAGGCAGAAGGATCATGCCATGAATGGTTACGGACTGGTTGTTTTCTGGACGCTGCTGCTGACCTTTTTTCTGAAGGTTGTAGCCGACATCCTCAATCTCGCCTCGTCACGCGCAGATCTTCCGGAGGAGTTTCACGGAGTATTCGATCCTGATGCCTACAGGAAGTCGCAGGAGTATCTGCGGGCGACAACGGGATTTTCGATTGCCGAGGCGGCATTTGGCCTGGCTGTGCTTCTCGTTTTCTGGTTTGCCGGGGGCTTCGAGCTGCTGGACCGCTTTTTCAGGGGGTTCGGCTTCGGCGCCCTGCCGACCGGACTGCTCTATATCGGCTCTATTCTGCTTCTGCAGGCTGTCGAAGGCTTTCCCTTCACGCTCTACCGCACCTTTGTCATAGAAGAGCGGTTCGGTTTCAACAAGACAACGCCGGCGGTGTTTGCCGCCGATACAGTGAAATCGCTCCTGCTCGCCCTGCTTCTCGGAGTTCCGGCGCTTGCACTGCTGCTCTCTTTTTTCGCTTATGCGGGAGACTCGGCCTGGCTCTGGGCATGGGGCGTTTTCGTGCTGCTTACCCTTATGCTGCAGTATGTTGCTCCGGCATGGATCATGCCGCTTTTCAACCGTTTCGAGCCGCTCGGAGATGGCGAGCTGAAAACCGCTATTCTGCACTACGCCCGGCACACGGAGTTTCCGCTTTCGGGCATTTTTGTCATAGACGGTTCAAAGCGATCTTCAAAAGCCAACGCTTTTTTCACCGGTTTCGGGAGTCGGAAAAGAATAGCCCTTTTCGATACGCTGATCGCCAATCATACGGTTGATGAACTTGTCGGCGTGCTTGCCCATGAAACAGGGCATTTCAGGAAGCGGCATGTGGTGATCAATATGGTGCTCGGCATGCTCAATCTCGGTATCATGTTCTATCTGCTTTCGCTGTTTATGCTGAACCGCCAGCTTTTCGATGCGTTTTACATGAGCGAGGTATCGGTGTACGGAAGCCTGGTTTTTTTCATGCTGCTGTATACTCCCGCTGAATTCCTGCTCTCGATTTTTCTGCAGGTGCTCTCGCGCAGGCACGAGTATGAGGCCGATGCCTATGCGGTCTCCACATCGGAAAATGGCGAAGCTCTTGCCGAAGCCCTTAAAAAACTTTCGCGCAGCAACCTGTCGAACCTTACGCCCCATCCTTTCTACGTTTTTCTCAACTACTCCCATCCGCCGGTGCTCGACCGCATCCGGAGGATCCGGCAGATGTCAGGATCCGGGGTATCCTGATTACAGAACCGACTTTCATTTCATACCATCATGACCCAATACCGATACATCATGCCGCCCGAGTGGGCGCCCCGCAAGGCGACCTGGCTTTCCTGGCCGCACAAGCTTGCATCCTGGCCCGGAAAGTTCGAACCGGTTCCTCTGGTCTTTGCGGAAATCGCCGCATGGCTGAGTACCTCGGAGGAGGTGCACATCAACGTTCTTGACGAAGCCATGGCAGCCCAGGCCCGTGAACGTATCCTTGCCGACACACATGCAACGGCGGTGATGGAGAGGATTTTCTTTCACGGTATTCCCACCAACGACGCTTGGTGCCGCGATCATGGTCCAAACTACGTTTTCCGGCAGGAGGGCGGCCGGATGGAGAAGGTTATCGTGAACTGGGAGTACAACGCCTGGGGCGGCAAATATGAGCCTTATGACGACGATAATGCAGTTCCTCGAAGAGTTGCCGCTCTTCAGCAGCTTCCGGTTGTCTCAACCGGTATGGTGCTTGAAGGGGGCGCGATAGACGTGAACGGAAAAGGGCTGCTTCTGACGACGGAGGCATGTCTGCTCAATCCGAACCGCAACCCCGCAATGAGTCGCCTTGAGATTGAAGGCGAGCTCCGGAAATATCTCGGCGCCCGGAAGGTGCTCTGGCTCGGCGATGGAATTGCCGGAGACGATACCGACGGCCATGTTGATGACATGTCGCGTTTTGTCGCTGAAACAACCGTGGTGACCGCCGTCGAGGATGATCCCCAGGATGAGAACTATCTTCCGCTCATGGATAATTACGAGCGGCTCAAGCGGTTTACCGATATCGACGGCAGTCCGCTGCAGATCCTCCGACTGCCGATGCCCGATCCGGTTTATCATGACGGAGAACGGCTGCCGGCAAGCTATGCCAACTTCTATATAGCCGGTACGGTTGTGCTTGTGCCGACCTATCGTTCATCGAGAGACCGCCTGGCTCTCGATCTGCTTCAGGGGTGTTTTCCCGGGAGGAAGGTTGTCGGCATCGACTGCTCCGATCTGATCTGGGGGCTCGGCGCCATTCACTGCATTACCCACGAAGAGCCCTCGTTACCCGGCAGCCTTTGAGACGGCCGTTGCCGCCTGTCGTCTTTCGGAAGGCCCCGATTCGGGTGAGACAACTGTGTCAGTGTATCGCATATTGTCTCGTTTCGGGATGGTTTTTGTTATGAATTGAGACAGTCGAATCTCCTCCTTTTTCTTATCCTGTCCGGTATTGCAACTTTTAGCCGGTTTGTGCTGCATTATCAATGATCGTGACAAAATTTGGTTTTTCTGGCATGAAGGTTGCATAATTATTGATGAACTTCTCACGCCAGTGAGAGTGAGCAGATGTAATGGGGGACATCTGCTCGAAAAAAAAGGAGGCCTTTACGGCCTCTTTTTTTTTGTCCGAACTGAGGAGATACTGCCGTCCGTACCCCTGAATGCCGCCTGTTCGGCATGGAATTTCCGGTATGGGTTATTTTGTTTGCTCAGGTACGGTTTTGAGACCTTTCGCCGGATTGTGCTGCATTTGCTTTGATCATACCGGGGATTGATATTTCTGGCATGAAGATTGCATAATTATTGATGAACTTCTCACGCCAGTGAGAGTGAGCAGATGTAATGGGGGACATCTGTTCGAAAAAAAGGAGGCCTTTACGGCCTCTTTTTTTTTGCCCTGACGAACCGGTCGCTGCCGGCAATTCTCCTGGAACCAGTCTTTATTTACAGAATTTCCGGTATGGAAAAACTTTTACCGGCCTTCGGGTTTCGTCTTCATGAAGCCTCTTTTTCCGGAGCAGGAGCTGCTCAGCCTTCATAGAAAGTGAAAACAGCTGTTCCGTCTGTTTCAGGCAGAGACAGAAACCGTGGAAAGTGAGACGGATTGTCCGGTCACTGTTTGTTGCGGAGCGTCACGGTCCGCTTCCTGGGGGGGCATCAGGTGGTGTTTATTTGCCGAAAAGAGCTGTGAATGATGAATTTTACCGTGCAGGGTTGTTCTGGCATGGGATTTGTTGAATAATATTTGTCATTGATATTCCTCACGCCAGTGAGGTAGAGCAGATGTAATGGGGGACATCTGTTCATGAAAAAAGCGGCTTTTTAGCCGCTTTTTTCATTGTGTGAAAACAGGAATCGCTCAGGCGATAATGCTCTGGAGGCTTTTGCAGTTCTCGTCGACAAGCGCCGCGGATTTCTGAAGGGCTTCGAGTTCGTCTGCTGCAAGATCGAGTTCGAGAATCTGTTCGACACCGTTTTTGCCGATTTTGACCGGGACTCCGCAGAAGACGTTATCGATGCCGTACTGTCCGGTGAGGAGTGTTGTGCAGGGGATAATGCGCTTGCGGTCTTTAACGATCGCCTCGATCATCTCGACGGCCGATGCTGCAGGGGCATAGAATGCGGAACCGGTTTTCAGATGGTTCACGATTTCAATGCCACCGTTTCTTGTGCGTTCGACAATGGCATCGATCTGCTCTTTAGGCATGAGTTCCGAAAGGGGAATTCCGGCAACGCTGGTGTACTTGACTATCGGCACCATGGAATCGCCATGTCCGCCCAGCACGAATGCGTTGATGTCCTGCATGGAGACGTCGAGAGCCTCGGCAATGAAGCTTCTGAATCTTGCCGTGTCGAGTACGCCGGCCATGCCTATGACCCGTTCCTTTTCCAGACCGCTGACGGTGTGGGCGACATGGGTCATGACATCGAGCGGATTCGATACCATGATGATGATCGGATTTTTCGAATACTTCATGACCTGCTGGGTGACCTCTTTGATGATTGCCGTGTTTTTCATCAGAAGGTCTTCCCTGCTCATGCCGGGTTTTCTTGCAAGGCCTGCGGTTATGAGGACGATGTCGGAATTTTCGGAATCTTGATAGTCATTCGAACCGAGTATGCGGGTATCGAACAGCGCAACAGGTCCCGACTCGTACATGTCAAGAGCTTTACCCTGGGGGATTCCTTCGACGATATCAATCAGCACAACCTCTTTGGCAAGTTGTTTTTCGGCAATTCGAAGAGCTGCCGTGGCTCCTACATTCCCGGCTCCGATAACGGTGATTTTCATAAGGCTCTATGTTTTAATAGGGTGAAAAAAAACTCATGAGACAGATTTTCGGGCTTTTGCCAGTTTACAGCCTGTTTCGATTCAGCAAAAAAAAAAGCCGCCCATATGTGAATAGACGGCTTCAGGAAATATAAGCTTATTTTGTTTCAAGCCAAATCAGGCGGGGATGATATCCACCTGTTTTTTGTTGTTGCGACCGTTGCGGAACGTTACGACTCCGTCAACAAGCGAGAAAATGGTATGGTCACGTCCGATTCCGGCATTGTTTCCCGGCTTGATAACCGTGCCTCTCTGTCTGAGAATGATGGTGCCTGCTGATACGGTCGATCCTCCGGCTGCTTTCACACCGAGGTATTTCGGGTTGCTGTCCCGTCCGTTTTTCGTCGATCCGCCGCCTTTTTTATGAGCCATAGTAAAAAATAATTAACGTTAGCAATCCTGACTGGTTTTTCAGATCGATACCACTTCGATACGGGTCATCTGCTGACGGTGCCCGTTTCGTGACTGGTAGCGTTTTCTGCGTTTTTTCTTGAATACAACGACTTTCTCATCCTTGACATGACCGAGGACTTTAACCTGTACGGTTCCTGAAGACTGTAAAGATGTATTCTCTCCATCGATTGCCGCCATGGACGTTACGTCAAGGGTGGCTCCTACTGCAGCTTTCTGCCGCGGAACGAAAAGCGTGTCACCCTGTTTAACCAGATACTGTTTATCGGAAATCTTGATCAGCGCCTGCATCTTGCACCTATAGTTTAGTGATAAAGGGTTTGAATATAGTCAATCATTCCCTTAAGATCAAATTATTTGCTCCAATACCCTCCGCTTCAGAGCAGAAAAAAAGTTACACCGAGCACGAGAGCGAACATGCCGAGTGAAATGGCAAAGAGCGTGTACCAGTTCCGGAACATTTCCGGCGAACAGGGATAGCTGATCGGCCGTATGGCGCGAACGATGTAACCCATGGTGAGGGCGACCTGCAGGATGATCAGACCGGATTTCACCGCCACCCAAAGGGTCCAGCCGTGAAAAAACGAGGCCAGAAGAATTCCGGACAGGATAACGCCTATGAAGGCGACATCGGCGACTTTCGTTTCCGTTTTGATGTACTCCCTGAGCAGGATCGCATCCTCTCCGGCGCGGACCGCCGTGCCGGTAAGCCTGGACTCGAGCGTTTTAAGCAGGAAGATCGATGCCAGAACCGTTCCGAACCAGGCGCCAAAACAGGTGACATGAATGAAAAGCAGTATGGTATGAAAATTCATGGAGAGACCGGGTGGAAATTGAAGAGTGCTGCACGTTTAAAGGTATTGCCCTCCTGCGGGCTTGTCAAGCCCTGAATGCCTCTGGCGGCTTGTTTATTTTAAGCTTCTGCAGTAGCTTCAGGGACATCTCCTGCCGGCAAGGCCGGATTTCGCTACGCTAACAGGTTCCCTAAAGAAGATCAAGAGAAGGTATGAGTGCCAAGGACGCTGCCCGCAAAGAGCATTCACCCATGATGCGCCAGTATCTGGACGTCAAGGATCGCTATCCGGATTACCTGCTGCTGTTCAGGGTCGGTGATTTTTACGAGACCTTTTTCGACGACGCCCGCCAGGTCGCTGCGGCGCTCAATATCGTGCTGACCAGGCGTTCGAACGGTTCATCGTCCGACACTCCTATGGCCGGCTTTCCGCATCATGCAAGCGAAGGATACATAGCCAGGCTGGTGAAAAAAGGGTACAAGGTGGCGGTGTGCGATCAGGTTGAGGATCCTGCAACAGCCAAGGGTATTGTCCGCAGGGAGATAACCGATATCATCACGCCGGGAGTGACCTACAGCGACAGCATCCTCGACGACCGGCGGAACAACTACCTTTCGGCGCTTGCATTTCTCCGTTCCGGCCGCCAGACGCTCTGTGGGGTGGCTTTTATCGATGTCACGACCGCCGAGTTCAGGATAGCCGAACTGCATCCGGACGATGCCGCCGATTTTCTTCGCTCCCTCCACCCAGCCGAACTGCTGGTTTCCTCGGGAGACCGGGAACGTCTGGAGATGCTCCGTACGGTGCTCTCCGACAGTGCGGCAATCACCACGCTCGACGAGTGGCTTTTCAGGGAAGATCACGCCGGAGAGGTGCTTTCCCGTCATTTCAGGACCCACTCCCTGAAAGGTTTCGGCATTCAGGGCGGCGGTGCCGCCCGGATTGCGGCTGGCGTTATCCTTCACTATCTCGAAGAGACCCGACAGAGCAGCCTGCAGTATATCACGCGGATCACACCTCTGCAGAGTGGCGACTTCATGACGCTCGATCTGCAGACAAAAAGAAATCTCGAAATCATCACCTCCATGCAGGACGGCTCGCCGGGCGGCAGTCTGCTCGAGGTTATGGACCGTACCCGGAACCCGATGGGAGGCCGGCTGATCCGCCAGTGGCTGCAGCGTCCGCTGCTGAAAAACACCGATATCACGCTGCGCCAGGATGCCGTGGAGGAGCTGAAAGCCGTTAAATCACTGAGAGATGAGGTCGGGAACCTGCTTGCGGAAGTCAGTGATCTGGAGCGGGTGCTTGCGCGCATCGCCACGCTCCGTTCCATACCCCGGGAGGTCCGTCAGCTCGGTTCGGCGCTTGCCGTCATCCCCCGGTTGAAAAACGTGCTGCGGGATGTGTCTTCAAAGCGTCTGGCTGCGCTTTCCGGCGCTCTCGAACCGCTTCCGGAGCTTGTCGAGCTTGTCGAAAGGGCTGTCGATCCCGAGGCCGGAGCATCGATGCGGGACGGTGGCTACATCCGTGCGGGCTATCACGAGGAACTCGACGGGCTCCGTCTTACAGCATCGACGGCCAGGGAAAGGCTTCTTGAAATACAGCAGGAAGAGCGCCAGCGAACCTCGATTTCTTCGCTCAAGGTTCAGTTCAACAGGGTATTCGGCTACTATATCGAAATCAGCCGGGCCAATCTCGACAAGGTGCCTCCATACTACGAAAAGAAGCAGACTCTTGTCAACGCCGAGCGCTTCACCATTCCCGCCCTCAAGGAGTATGAGGAACGGATTCTCAACGCGGAGGAGCGGAGTATCGTGCTCGAACAGCAGCTGTTCCAGGAACTGTGCCGCACCATTGCCGCCCATGCCGCTCCGATACAGGAAAATGCCGGCAGGATAGCCGAGATCGACTGCCTGCTTTCGTTTGCCGTGTGCGCCGACGAGTACGGCTACTGCAAACCAGGCATCTCCAGTCATTCGGGGCTTCTGATTCTCGGCGGACGTCATCCGGTGCTCGAACGGATCATGGCCGCGGGCGAGGCCTATGTCGCCAACGACTGTCTTTTTGATCAAAAGCAGCGGATGCTCATGATCACCGGACCCAACATGGCCGGCAAGAGCTCTTTTCTCCGGCAGACAGGTCTTATCGTACTGCTTGCGCAGGCAGGAAGCTTCGTGCCTGCCGAAAAGGCGGAGATCGGCATCGTCGACCGCATTTTCACCAGAGTGGGAGCTTCCGACAATCTTGCATCCGGTGAAAGCACTTTTCTTGTCGAAATGAACGAAGCTGCGGCCATTCTCAACAACGCCACGGAGAAAAGCCTGCTGCTGCTCGATGAGATCGGCAGGGGAACCAGCACCAGCGACGGCTTGTCCATCGCCTGGTCGATCGGTGAATATATCAGCCGCCATATCGGCGCGCGGACGCTTTTTGCCACCCATTACCATGAACTTGCCGAACTGGAGGCCCGTTTTCCGGGGATCGTGAACTATAACGCCACGGTTATCGAAACCGCCGACCGGGTGGTTTTTCTCCGCAAGATCGTCAGGGGCGCTTCGGACAACAGTTACGGCATCGAGGTGGCCCGGATGGCCGGCATGCCCCAGGCCGTCATTTCGAGGGCGAAGGAGATTCTTGCCGGTATGGAAAAACGCGACTTCGATATTCCTGCCGTTCATGAACCGGTGCGCCAGAGCATGCAGATAAGCCTTTTCGAGGAGATCGACAACCGGCTTCGCGAGGCACTGGAGGCGATCGATACCGACCGGATGACTCCCATCGAGGCGCTGCTCGAACTTAAAAAGCTGCAGATGCTTCTAACCCCGGATGCGGCACGATGAGCGGCAAGTCTGTTTTACTGATTTTCATTCAGGCCGACAGCGGGGTTGACGGTACCGCTTCCCTTGACAGCGCTTCACCAAAGCATGGCCTGTTCGGTTCGCTCAAGGAGCGTGTTCTGAGCAACGTCATCAGACGCGCACAGTTCGCCATACCGCCGCTCTCCCTTATGATTCTGAGTTCGGTGCAGGTTACGGGTGTCACCCAGACCATCTGCGATCTGCGTTTCGAGCGGCTTCCGCTCGACCGGCACTGGGACATGGCAGGCATCAGCGTCCAGACCGGCGCAGTGAAACCCGCCTTCGAGCTTGCACGGTCGCTTCGCTCGAAAGGCATCAAGGTCGTGCTCGGTGGTCCCTACGTGACCATTTTTCCCGAACGGTGCCGTGACCACGGCGATGCTCTGGTGATCGGAGAGGCCGACGACATCTGGCGCGAGGTACAGGAAGATCTTCTCCTCGGAGAACTCAAGGCGGAGTACCGGGTGACATCGTTTCCCGACCTGTCGCTCGACAGGGTCGTCGGCAAGGGCGCGCTTGATATCGGCAGCTACTTCACCACCAATGTGGTGCAGACCACCAGGGGGTGTCCCTACAGTTGCGATTTCTGCAATGTGCATGTCATGAACGGCCACCGGCTGCGCCACCGCACCATTCCTTCCGTGCTCCGGGAGGTCGAAAGCTTTCTCAGGGAGGACAAAAGGATTTTTTTCTTTCTGGACGATACCGTCAATGCCGATGAGCACTATGCCGAAAAACTTTTTCGCGAACTCATTCCGTTCGGTATCAGCTGGGTAGGGCAGGCAACCACCGCTCTTGGCGAAAAGCCGCGCCTGCTCGACGCGTTTGCCCGTTCGGGCTGCGGCGCTCTGCTTGTGGGCATTGAAAGCCTTGCCGACGGCAGCAACCACGCCCATCAGAAGTTCCATAACCCCGCAGTCCGCCAGGCTGCGTGCATCAGAAACATTCGCGAGGCGGGGATCTGCGTCTACGGCAGTTTCATCTACGGCCTCGACGAGGATACGCTCGACATGCCGCGCATGCTCGAGGAGTTTATCGAGGATACCGGCATCGATGTGCCCGGCATCAACCTTCTGCGCCCCATTCCCGGAACCGGGGTTTTCGACCGGCTCGCGCTGGAAGGCCGCCTGCTCCATTCGTCGGACGATCACGATGCCTTCCGCTTCTCATGGGGCCAGGAGATGCTCTACCGGCCGCAGCGGATCGCCCTCGAGGAGTTCATTCCGAGCTACACGGCCCTGACCGGAAGGATATTTACCGTGAGGAACGCCCTGAAGCGCGCCATGCGGGCTCCACGACTGCGAAGCGCCGTGTTCATGTTCAACCTGCTCTATGTGCACATGTACGGCACGGCCCGCAAGGATCTTCTTCGCCAGCTCGAGGATTTCGCATGATCGGGAAGGAAAATGGAAAAATCACGTTTGGTGGCTGTTCGCATCTTTTGCGGAAAACACCGCCATTTTACCGTATCGGTTTCATTCTCCGGGCAGGACGTTCAGGGGGGAACGCCGTTCCGGCAAGGCCCGGGAAACAATCAACAACAGAACTGGAATGATGAAAAAAATCATGCTGCTCGGCAGCGGAGAACTGGGCAGGGAGTTCGTTATCGCCGCCAAACGCCTTGGCCAGTACGTTATAGCAGTCGACAGCTATAACGACGCGCCGGCTCAGCAGGTGGCTGACGAGCGCGAAGTGATCGACATGCTTGACGGCGGGGCTCTCGATGCCCTGGTTGCCCGGCACCGTCCGGACCTGATCGTGCCGGAAATCGAGGCCATCCGGACTGAACGGTTTTACGATTACGAAGAGCAGGGCATACAGGTGGTGCCTTCGGCCCGCGCCGCGAACTTCACCATGAACCGGAAAGCCATTCGCGATCTGGCTGCAAGGGAACTCGGGTTTCGAACGGCCCGATACCGTTACGCGGCTTCGCCCGGAGAGCTGCGGGCTGCCGTCGGCGAGATTGGCCTCCCCTGCGTCGTGAAACCGCTGATGAGCTCGTCGGGCAAGGGGCAGTCCACCCTCAGGACACAGGAGGATATCGACCGGGCCTGGAGCTATTCGCAGAGTGGAAGGCGCGGCGATATTGCTGAGGTGATCGTCGAGGCCTTCGTGCCGTTTCATACCGAAATAACGCTGTTGACCGTAACACAGAAAAACGGCCCGACGCTGTTCTGTCCTCCCATTGGCCACCGCCAGGAGCGGGGTGATTATCAGGAGAGCTGGCAGCCCTGCCGCATCAGCGAAGAGCATCTGCAGGAGGCCTGCGAGATTGCCGGAAAAGTCACCGGTTCGCTGACCGGTGCAGGCATCTGGGGTGTCGAGTTTTTCCTGGCCTCCGACGGGTTGTATTTTTCGGAACTCTCGCCCCGTCCTCACGATACCGGCATGGTGACGCTGGCCGGCACGCAGAACCTTTCGGAGTTTGATCTCCACGCAAGAGCCGTACTCGGTCTTCCGATTCCGGAGATCCGGCTGCTTCGGGCAGGTGCAAGCGCGGTTGTCCTGGCCGATGACGAGGGGAAGAATCCCTCTTATGCCGGTCTGGAGGATGCCCTGAGGGAGCCGGATACCGATATCCGTATTTTCGGAAAACCGTTGACCCGCCCATACCGGCGGATGGCCGTGACCCTGGCTTACGGAAGCCCTGACGGCGATGTCGATGCCCTGAAAGCAAAAGCTGTCGCCAATGCAGCCAGGGTGAAGGTAACGGGTGAGTAGGCGTTCGCTTTTGCTTCAGGCAAGGGAAAGGATTTCGTCCTCGAGCAACTGCTGGTTGTAGAGGCCGTTGTAGATACCCTTCCGCTGCAGCAGCTGTTCGTGGGTGCCGCATTCAGCTATCGTGCCTTCGCTGAGTACAAAAATACGGTCGCAGTTTTTAACGGTCGATATCCTGTGGCTGATCAGAATGATGGTTGTTTCCGGCAGTTTCTCGAGGAGGGCATCGAAAATCCGGGCTTCCGTAGCGGTATCGACGGCCGAGAGCGCATCGTCGAGTACCAGTACTTTCGGGTGGCAGGCTATGGCTCGTGCTATGCACGCGCGCTGCTTTTGTCCGCCCGACAGGTTGATGCCTTTTTCGCCGAGCATGGTTTTATACTGTTCCGGAAAATCCCTGACATCGTCGTCGAGCATGGCAATGCGCGCGGCCTCGACCACCCGTCGGGGATCGGCATCCTGCAGGTTTCCATAGCCGATATTGTTTTCGATGGTGTCGGAAAAAAGGAAATTGTTCTGCGGTACGAATCCGATCTGCAGCCTCAGGCTTTCGAGAGGAATCTCCCGGATATTCCGCCCATCGAGCAGGATCTGGCCTCCGGTCGCCTCGTAGAGCCGAGGGATGAGGTTGACAAGGGTCGTTTTTCCGGTGCCGGTTGCTCCAACAATGGCGATTTTCGAGCCGGCTCCGGCCTTGAAGGTGATGTTTTTCAGCACAGGAATATCAGGCTGCGAGGGGTAGTGAAACGACACATCGCTGAACGAGATTTCTCCCCTGCCGGTTGCGGTTTCATCGGTCCGTGGCGCTGTCGCTTCTTCATTCGCGATATCGGGGACGGTGTCGAAAATCTCGCTCAGGCGGCCCTGGGCAGCAGCGGCTTTCTGGACAATTCCGGTTACCCAGCCGATGGAAATGATGGGCCAGCTCAGCATGGTTACATAGACGATGAACTGCGCGATACCGCCGATGGTCATCTTTCCTCCGATGGTTGCCAGTCCGCCTATCCAGATCACCGGAATGAGGGATAGTGCCGTCATGGAGGTGAGCATGGCGAAAAAAAGAGCCTGGAGCTTGCCGAGCGAAAGGTTCTTCCGGTAATAGTCCCGGTTCAGCTTTTCGAACCGCTCGATCTCGACGGCCTCCCGCGTATAACTTTTGACCACCCTGATTCCGGTAAGGTTCTCCTGGACAAGGTTGGTGATTTCGGCATAGCTCTCCTGGATGCTTTTCGAGCGTTTCTGCATCGAGCGGCCTATCCGGTAGACCGAATAGCTGAGAATCGGGGCGGGAAGCAGGGCGAAAAAGGTCAGGACGGGAGAGAGCGCCAGCATGGCGATGATGGCAAAGAAAAGCTTGAAAAAGGTATTGATGGAGTACATGATGCCGGGGCCGAGAAAGTCGCGCACGGCATTCAGGTCGTTGGTGCCCCTGGAAATCAGCTCTCCGGTGCTTGTCCGGTCATAAAAACTGCGCGGGAGCTGCTGCAGGTGACTGTAGTAATCGTTTTTCAGATCATATTCGATGTTGCGCGAGGTAACGATGATTTTCTGGCGGACGAGAAAAAGAAAGAATCCGCTGAGGAGGGCAAAGAGAACATAGATTCCCGTGAAGCGGAGGATATCCCCCATCCGGAACGATCCCTGCATGGCATCGACGGCTTTGCCGATATAGTGCGGTCCGGTTACCGCAAAGATGTTGGTAAGGATAATGTAGATGAATCCTTCACCGAGATGACGTTTATACCTGAGGAGGTAGGGTTTGAGCGCAAGCAGATTTTTCATCCGGTGTTTTTTTGTTTTTGCGGTAGTAATGTATAATAAAGAAGATGCAAAACACAAAGGCATCTGTGTCAGCCCGTGCCGTATTGTGGCCTCTTTACCCCCTTCGGCGCCCGAAATCTTCCCTTTCCCTGGATTTCATGCTCGGGATATTGTGAGGGTTGACGCCGATTCCTCCACTAATTATACCGGGGCAGCGTAACATTATGCCATTCGAGACGCAGAAAAGCTATTATTCGATCGGTGAGGTTAGCCGGATAGCCGGCGTGCCGGCCTATCTTCTCCGGTACTGGGAGAGTTTTTTCACCGAGCTGAGCCCCTCGCGCGATACCCGCGGCAACAGGCGCTACACCAACCGGGATATCGCTATGGTGCTCAATATCAAGGAGCTTGTATACGACAAGGGGTACAAGCTTGGCCGGGCCAGCGAGCTGGTTAAAGGGGATGCGCCGGAGAACGATGCCGACCGGAAAACCGCGGAAATTCTCAAGCTGCGCAAGCAGATCGAGCGTGATCAGAAAAAAAGCTCCACCGTTGACGACCGGCGGAGGGTTCTGCTCGAAGAGATCCGCGACGAGGTCGAGGAACTGCTGCAGATGATGGGGTGAAGATGGTGAGCGGTCAGGCGCAAGCCGGGAGATGATTCTTCCGACAGGCAAGACCCGTACCTGGCCGACGAAATCCGGCACAAATACAAAAGCCGGCGAAAGCCGGCTTTTGTATGGTAACTGTGAAGCGTTACTGTGCGTAGAGCACTTCGAACTGGCCGCAACCGCCTTTGCAGACATGCTCGACCCAGCGGGCGTAAGCGCCACCGCTCCAGCGATACTCCTCGAGGTTCTGCGAACGGAACTGAGGTGCTGCATAACGGATCTTGTAGCCTTTGGGAAGCACGACCTTCAGCTGGGTGTCGACCGTGAAGTCATTGAACTTTCCGACCATGCCGTGGTGTACCAGCGGGATGAGCGGGTGGTTGAGAATCCTGCGGAGACCGCCGCCTGCATCTACCGATACGCCGGGGAAATCGCCGTCAACCTTCACCTCGATACCCTGAGAGTCGGAACGGAAACCGGCTTCAACCGATGCCGGCCTGTTGAGCTTGTCGGCAGGGAAGAGTTCCATCCAGCGGGAGATTGAGTCTACAACACCGGAACCGCCGTGGGAGAAACGCCACCTTGTTACACCGACGGGCCCTTTGTCGCTGCCCTGGGTGCCGATGCTGTTAACCTCGATTTTGGAAATTCTCTGTCCGCCTTCGTTCAGAGCGGTGAATGCCGGTCCGATGAACCAGAAATCGCGAATCCAGTCGTTGAATGCGCCGGTGCTCGATATCGCTTTGACGGTGCCTTCCCAGGTGTCGATCACATCGTTGTTGTCGAGAGGCACTTTCATGATGATGTCGTGGAACTGCCGTCCCTGCATGTAGATCGGATTCGGGACGTTTCTGCGGACTGCGTCGGAGCGGTAGTAGTACATGTTGACAACGGAACCTTCGAAGGAGAACGAGTGCGAGAAGTCGCCGACAGTGACGGATCCTTCGCCTACACAAATTCTTCTTTCCTTGGTTTCATTGGCAATATCGGCCTCGACGACCAACTTGTTCTTGGTACTGTCAACAATCGACTCGATCACTGCGGAGAACCGCACGAACCCCTTTGCGGGATCGAGAGGTTTGACATTGATCTTGACGTTACAGTCGGCAGGGAGGAGCGGGCTTGCCGGAGGTACGTTTACCTTCGCGCGCCCTTTTACCTTTCCCCATGAGCTCGATCCGCCCTCAAGAATAATCTCGTAATCCGAGTGGGCAGTGGTGGTGTCTTTTGTGCCGAAAAGAGCCATAATGATTTCTCCTTTTTCTGGTGGCGTTGAAATTGGATATTTTCAGGAAGCACACGGTGTTGGTTCCTGTTAAATAACAGCTTGGAATAAATTTAAAGAATAAAAATCAATAATTAAAGGAAAATATATCTTACGTCTCCGCTGCTTTGACCGAAATAATGTATACTGAGACCTGCTTTTTGCATTTTCTGTAAACTGCTGCAAAATCCCATGAACGATAACCGGCCTGCACGCCATAAATCAGGAGCCAGATCTTTCGGGTTGCCGCTTCTGAGCGGTATTCTTCTCGGCATTTCTTTTCCCTCCTATCCGTTCGTTCGTCTTGAACTTCTTGCCTGGATCGCTTTTGTCCCGCTGCTGCTTTCCCTGCGGCAGGATGAGCCGTTCGGGAGTGCCTTTCGGAAGGTATGGTTCTCCATGCTGGTGTTTTCCTCCATCGCGCTCTGGTGGGTCTCTCTGGCAACCCTGCCGGGAGGTCTGCTTACCATTCTTGCCGAGTCGTTTTTTCTTTCTGTCCCTTTTCTTGCATTTCTTCTTCTGAAGCGATGGAAAGGGTTTCGTTCCGCTCTTTTTTCACTCCCTTTTCTCTGGACGGCGTGGGAGTGGGCATACATGCAGCAGGACCTCTCTCTTGGCTGGCTTACCCTCGGCAATTCGCAGGCCCATCTGAGCTTCATGATCCAGTATGCCGATATTACCGGCGTCTGGGGCATCACGTTCTGGCTGCTCTGGTTCAACGTTCTTGCCCTGCAGGTCTGGCAGGATCGGCAGGAGGGGCGCGTGCGACCGAAGCTCATGGGAGGCGTTGCGCTGATGATAGCCCTGCCGCTTTTCTACGGGGGTCTTGCCTTCCGGGAAAATATGCCGGAGGAGAGTTCCGAGGGTTCCGTCAAGGTTTCGCTGGTACAGCCCAATATCGATCCGGCGGAAAAATGGAAACGGTACAGCGGAGCCGACATTATGGATGTCTATTACCGTCTTACCGGCAAGGCCGTCTTTCTGGATAATCCCGAACTGGTTATCTGGCCTGAAACCGCCATTCCATTCTACATTCTCGACAGCCGGTATTCCGGCTACCTGCATTCGCTGCGTCTTTCGCTTAAAGAGTGGAATGTGCCCCTCCTGAGCGGTTTTGCCGATATCGTCTATTTTCATCCTGAATCGGCCGAGGCCAAAAGCGGGAATGTGAAATACGACGGACCGAGCGGCAGGTATTTCGAGACCTACAATGCATCGATGCTGCTGACCCCCGATTCCCGCAAGCCCCAGGTTTACCACAAGATTCATCTGGTACCCTTTGCCGAAAGGGTTCCCTATGTGGAGTATCTGCCCTGGCTCGACCAGTTTACCTTTTCGCTTGCAGGCATCAGCGGCTGGGGAAAGGGATCGGACTTTCCGGTGATGGAGTTCAATTCCCGTTCGAACGGCACGGTGAAAACAGCCAATATCATCTGTTACGAGTCCATTTTTCCCTCCCTTGTCACCGCTTTTGTCCGTAACGGAGCCCAGTTTCTTACTCTCGTAACCAACGACGGGTGGTATTCGACCTCCTACGGCCCCTACCAGCACGCGGCCATTGCGAAGCTGCGCTGCATCGAAAACAGGCGGGCTATGGCGCGTTGCGCCAATACCGGCATTACCGCGTTTATCGACTCCATGGGCCGTGTTTACGCGGAAATCCCCTGGTGGGAGGCAAAAACCCTTACTGCTGATGTTCCGCTTTCGAGCCGGCTCACCTTCTACACCCGCTATCCCGATCTCCTTCCCGAAGCGGCGGCAGTCGTGTCGGGCGTGCTGCTCGCAGCCGGATTTTTCCGCCGGAAGCGTGCATAGGAACCCGAACGGGCGAAAGGATTTCTTCAGCCGATTCCGTATGCCTTGATCTTGCGGTAGAGCGTTCTTTCGTTGATGCCGAGCATCCTGGCGGTCTTGCGCCTGTTGCCCTGCTGCTGCCGGAGGGTTTCGATAATGGTTTTTTTCTCGATCGCTTCGAGCGAGGTTTCCTCGGCATCAGGCAGCTTTTCTTTTCGGGCATCGGAGACGCCGGCGGTTTCATCCGGCTCAGAGATCGAGGGAGCTGGTGATGCGGGAGGCGGCAGCAGAAGCGGAGGCTGCTGGGTGCGGGTATGCAGCAGCATCTGCAGGAGGTGGCGGATTTCGCTCATTTCCTGGCGGAGCTGGATGATGCTGCTGTAAATGAGGTTCAGCTCCTGTTTTTCCGATTGTGACGGATCGTGCACCAGTCCTTTATGCCGACTGCGCTGCACGAGATGCTTTTCAAGAACCTCCGCTGTTATTTTTTTTCCCTTCTCCAGAACGAGCAGCGAATCGATCAGGTTGCGCAGTTCCCTGATGTTGCCGGGCCAGGGATAGCGCAGCATGATCTCGACGGCTTCGGGGTCGAACCCTTCGAAGGTGATGCCCTGCTGCCGTTCGGCTTCGCGCACGAAATGTTCGGTGAGCAGGAGAATGTCGCGTCCTCTCTCCCTGAGAGGAGGAAGCTGCAGTTCGACGCTCCGGAGCCGGTAGTAGAGATCCTCCCGGAAATTGTTTTCCGCGACCTGCTGGTAGAGGTTCTTGTTGGTTGCGGCGATCACCCGGGCATCCGAATAGACGGTTTCCGATGAACCGACCCGCTGGAACTCCCCGGTTTCAAGTACGCGGAGAAACTTTACCTGGGTTTCCGGAGGCATCTCTCCGATCTCGTCAAGAAAAATGGTGCCCTGGTCGGCACTTTCGAAATACCCTTTCCGGGACTGAATCGCTCCGGTAAAAGACCCTTTTTCATGGCCGAAAAGCTCCGATTCCAGAAGGCCTGACGGTATGGCGCCGCAATTGACCGGAATGAAGTTTTTTGTCCGCCTCCGGCTGTGCTCGTGGATGAACCGGGAGAGCACCTCCTTGCCCGATCCGGTCTCTCCGGAAATGAGGACGGTGATGTCGGTTTCCGCTACCTGCCGGGCCAGCTCCCTGAGCTGGGTTATCAGGGTGGAGTTTCCGAGCAGGGCGCGCTGTTCTCTTGCGGCTTTCATGAAAACACTGTTCTTTTTGAGCGGCCGCCTATCGCAGAGGTACGGCAACCGAAGTGAAGGGAATCGAGCCTCCGGCAATTTCCGCTTCTCTTTCCGTCCGCCAGCTTTTCTGCAGCCGGACCTTGTGCAGAGCGCCCTGCTGAACGATCGATACCGGACCGTATCCTGAAAGCTCCGCCGCCAGTTTCTCTGCATTGGCACGGCTGCCGAAGCTTCCGAACTGGAGGGTGTAGAGGCCGGTTCCGGAAGCGGGTGTTGCCGGTACAGTCACCGGAGGCGGCGCGGATGGGGTCGCTACGGGCTTCGGCGAAACCGGTTTTTCTTTAACCGGGGCCGCCGCTGCGGGTTTGCCGCTGTCCGGCGGCGGCGCCATCGGCGGTACGCTTTCGGGGAAGGCAAGGGGTCCGTTCAGGACGAACTGGAACGAGGAGAGGCGGCTTCTGCTGAGCTCGTCGAGCGAAGGGTCCGGATACTCGGCAAGCTGCTTCCGGTAAAGGTATGCGGCCTGCGGGCCGTCTTCCGAAAGCAGGGCGTCCACGACGAGTTTTTCGGAAGGAATGGAGATGTTCTTTCGGATATTTTCTAGCAAATAAACCTTATCTTCATTCACATATTGCAGAATCTGGGGAGTGTAGGATGTCGGCGCGGCGCCGAGCGCCAGGTTCGACAGACAGAACACTGCCGACAGTATGATGGTGAGTTTCCTGGTGAGCTTGTGAAAAGAGATCATCGTTTTCACGCTGGAATGGTTGCTTGTAAGGGGTGGTCACGCCTCCCGGTAACACGGTTTGTAGAACCAATATGACAAATATTTTATTTTTTCCTTCAAATCATACTTCGCTATGCTCCCTTTTTCAGTGAAATCATTCGCTAAAATCAATCTGGGCCTTCTGATTACCTCCAGAAGAGCCGACGGGTATCATACGCTTGAAACGGTTTTCGCTCCGATCGACTGGTACGATACCATTACCTTTTCGGAATCCGACGCCCTTTCGATGTGCTGCACCGATCCACTTCTTCCCGTGGACGGGAACAATCTCTGCATGAGGGCGGCCAAAGCCCTTCGGGAATCTGCCGGGATCAGCGCGGGCATTTCCATAACCCTCGACAAGAGGATCCCTTTCGGAGCCGGTCTCGGCGGTGGCAGCAGCGATGCGGCAACCGTGCTCAGAACGCTCAACGAGCTCTGGAACGCCGGAGTTTCCTCGACCGACCTGCACTCCCTGGCCTCAGGTCTCGGTGCCGACGTGCCCTACTTTCTTGAAATGAAGGGTCTTGCGTTTGCGCGTGGGATCGGAGACGAACTCGAAGACCTTTCCCTGACGCTTCCGTTTCATATCGTCACGGTTTTTCCCGAAGAGCATATCTCCACCGTATGGGCATACAGGCATTTCTATGCGCGTTTCGAGCGAAGCGTGCCTGACCTGAAGGTTCTTGCCGGAAGGCTCTGCACCGCGGGGGATCGTTCGGGGCTCGGTGCTTTCGAGAACGATTTCGAGCCGGCGGTATTCGATCACTATCCTTTGGTGAAAAAGGTCAAGCAGGCGCTGCTCGATCAGGGAAGTTTCTTCGCTTCGCTTTCCGGAAGCGGTTCAGCGGTGTTCGGCTTTTTCGACAGCCTCGGGGAGGCTGAGGGCGCCGCGGCCATCATGCGGGGCATGAACTACCGGGTCTGCATCACCGCTCCAGGCTTTTCAATGGCGCAGTAGGGCCTGGGGAGCTTTCAGTCGGGCCGGTTTTTTTTAACGATATGGCGCAGTTCGGAAGCGAACAGCCGCAGATCTTCGTCGAGAAAGTGCGATGAGTGCAGGCGTGTCCGTTTCACCTCCGTAAAATCCAGCTTGACATCGAGAAACTCCTCCCTGAAGAGTGGCGCCACGGCTATCAGCCTGCCGTCCGGTCCGGTGAGCGAGGAATTTCCCCAGTAGGTGAAACTGTCCTCGTTGCCCGTTCGGTTCACGCAGGCCACATAGGTGCTGAACAGAAATGCGTAGGTTTCCGCGATGGTCTCCCATTGCGATACGATTGCCGGTTTGCCGCTGCCGGGGGACATGCGAAGCGGGCTCGACATCAGCGCTACAAGCATTTTCGCTCCCTGCTGGGCAAGCAGGTAGGGAACCGATACATGCCAGAAATCCTCGCAGATGGCCACGCCTATCCTTCCAAGACGTTTTGAATCGACCGCGCGGATATGCTGACCGGCGGAAAAATACCGGAGTTCCTCGAACATGCCGTAAGTCGGCAGATAGATCTTCCGGTGGATGCTCTCCCCCCGGCCATCCTCGAACATGAACGCCGAATTGTACACGCCGTAATCGTCACTGAGTTCAATGCCTCCGCAGATGATGCATATTTTCCGGCTCAGTTCCCGCAGCGGGTCGAGTCGCGCATCCTCTATGTGCATGGCGATATCCTGTGCGGCATCCTGCACATTGTAGCCGGTCAGCGACAGCTCGGGAAAAGCTATGGCATCGGCGCCGTCCCTTACGGCATCTTCGATGATCAGGCAGTGCCGTTCCAGGTTCTCGCTGAAATTGGCCAGGACGCTTCCGGTTTGCGCTATTCTCATGGTTGCATGCAGCATCGATTCTCCGGTTTCAGTGATATGGGTAGAAAAAGTAAAAGGTCAGCGACAGCAGGGCAAGAATCCACATGCCCGGATGCACCTCCCTGATTCTTCCGGTAACGGAGCGCAGCGCGGTGAAGGAGATGAATCCAGCCGTGATGCCTACGCCGATATTGTAGGTGAAGATAATGAGTACGATGGTCAGAAACGCAGGAAACAGTTCACTGTAATCGTTGAAATCCAGTCTGGTCACCGACTGCATCATGAACATCCCGACCGTCACCAGTGCCGGTCCGTATGCGTAGGGAGGCACGATGGTCAGAATCGGCGAGAAAAACAGCGCCATAAGGAAAAGACCGGCCACGACCAGCGCCGTAAAACCGGTTTTTCCGCCCTGTTCGATGCCTGCGGCTGATTCGATGTAGATTCCTGCTGTCGTTGTTCCCAGAAGCGAAGCTGCAATGGTCGAGAGTGCGTCAACCAGCATGGGCTTCTCTATTTCAGGCAGGTTCTCCTCGCTGTCGAGCAGGCCTGCCCGCGACGAGAGCCCGAAAAGCGTACCCATGGTATCGACAAAATCCATCACCAGCGTTGTGGCGATGACGCCTGCAAATCCCCAGGTCAGTGCCCCCGGCACATCGATGTTCATGAAGATAGGGGCAATCGAAGGCGGAGCGCTGATGATCGCTTCAGGCAGGGGAGCCAGCCCGAGAACGAGGAATGCCGATGTGATGAGAGCTATGCCGATAAGGATTGCCCCGGTTACCCGCTGCACGAGGAGCATCGTCATGACGAGGAGCCCGCCCATGCTGATGAGCACTTCGGGTTTTGCAAGGTTGCCGAGTTTTACCGGTGCATCCGGAACTCCGAGTGCGACGATGCCCATGTCGTTGAGGCCGAGGAATGCCAGAAAGAGGCCGATTCCTACCGAAAAACTGTGTTTCAGCGAACCGGGTATCGCACCGGCAAGCCACTGGCGCATTCCACCGAGCGTCAGGAGGGTGAAGAGCACGCCGCTTATGAAAATGGCCGCCATTGCGGTCTGCCACGAGTAGCCCATGGTCTGTACCACCGTATAGGCGATAAAGGCGTTTTCTCCCATGTAGGGGGCGACGGCGAACGGCCTTTTTGCATAGACCGCCATCAGGAAGGTTCCGAAAACCGCCGTCAGGATGGTTGCCGTCATCGATGCGCCTTTCGGTATTCCTGCCGCGGCAAGGATTGCCGGGTTGACTATGATGATGTAGGAGAGAGTGAAAAACGTCGTTACTCCCGCAAGAAACTCCTGCCGGTAGCTGGTGCGGTGAGCCTGAAAATTGAAAAAAGATTGCATGCTTTTCCGGGGTTGAGGTAACAATCTGATAGAAAACAAGATAAGCATAAAGAGCGAAAACGGGGAAGGCATTTATCTGCGCATTTTCCGAAACGGTTCCCGCTTCCGGACGGTTAGCATGAAAAGGAGGACGTTTATCCTGCCTGAAGCGGGATTTCCTCTTTTACTGGTTGCGGGAAACCTGAAAATGTGTTATAATGGACAAAATAAGTCTTGTTTTCGGACATTGTTAAACCAAATAAAACAAAGGGGATCGATATGGGCGTATTAGTTGGCCGTAAGGCGCCGGAATTCAATGTGGAAGCGGTAACCGGAGGTTCGCAGTTTGTGGATTCATGCAAGCTGACCGATTACCGGGGCAGGTATGTTGTGCTGTTTTTCTACCCGCTTGATTTTACCTTCGTCTGTCCGACGGAGCTGCACGCCTTCCAGGAAAAGCTCGACGAGTTCAGGAAACGGAACGTTGAGGTTATCGGCTGTTCGGTGGATTCGAAATTTTCGCATCATGCATGGCTGCGCACTCCGAAAAATCTCGGAGGTATCGAAGGGGTCACCTACACCCTGCTTTCGGATATCAACAAGACGGTTTCCCGTGATTACGATGTGCTGGCAGAAGATGCCGGAGTGTCGCTGCGGGGACTTTTCCTGATCGACAGGGAGGGTGTGGTGCGTCATCAGGTGGTCAACGATCTCGGACTCGGCAGGAATGTGGACGAAGTGCTCAGAATGGTCGACGCCCTGCAGTTTACCGAGGAGTTCGGCGAGGTTTGCCCGGCAAACTGGAACAAGGGAGACAAAACCATGAAGCCGGACGATGCCGGTCTGAAGGCGTTTTTCAGCGAATAGCAACCGCTTTCCGGTCGCAGGATCCTGCATGCGGTTTCAGCTGCATGCAGGATCTTCTGCATTGATACGGGAAAGCCCTTCAGCGGGTCCGGGATCAGTAGGCTTTTGCGAAGACGACTTTGCGCGCCGCGGGTTTGCCTGAATAGATGCAGTTGCCGGGCTCATGCATGGCGTAGGTCGCAATGTAATCCTCCTCTTCGGGAAGCACCCGGATGGTGGCCCTGGTTTCCTCCTTGATCTTCGCCTCGGTTTCGGCCGTGCCGTCCCAGTGTGCTATGACGAAACCGTTCTCGACAGCACGTTTGAACTCCTCGTAATCGCTGACTTCCACGGTGTGTTCGGTTCGGAACAGGAGCGCCCTGTCATACAGGTTCTGCTGGATGGTGTTGAGGATTTCACTGACTTCGAACGGCAGCGTGTCGTCGAGGGCCAGTTCTGTTTTTTCAAGTGTGTCGCGCCGTGCCGCAATGCATTTCTTTTCGGCAATGTCCCTCGGGCCGAGTTCGATGCGCAGAGGAATACCCTGCAGTTCGTATTCGGCGAATTTCCATCCGGGCGAGTTCTGTTCGCTGCTGTCCACGAAAGCCGGTATGCCGTGCTTTTTCAGCGAGCAGGCGATGGCTTCCGCCTGTTCGATCACCGCAGCCTTGTCTCCCCTCAGAATCGGAATGATCACCACCTGGCGCGAGGCGAGCTTCGGAGGGAGCACCAGTCCGCGGTCGTCGGAATGCGCCATGATCAGTGCGCCGATAAGCCGGGTAGATACACCCCAGCTGGTTGCCCATACGTAGTCGAGCCGTCCTTCGCTGGTCTGGAACTGGCAGTCGAACGCCTTGGCGAAATTCTGCCCGAGATGGTGCGACGTACCTGCCTGGAGCGCTTTTCCGTCCTGCATCAGGGCCTCGATGCAGTAGGTTTCATCGGCTCCGGCGAATTTTTCGCTGTCGGTTTTCCTGCCCATGATGACCGGCATGGCCATGTACTCTTCGGCGAATTTCTTGTAGATGGAGATCATGCGCAGCACCTCTTCGGACGCCTCCTCCCTGGTTGCGTGCGCGGTGTGGCCCTCCTGCCAGAGAAATTCCGAGGTGCGCAGAAACAGACGGGTCCGCATCTCCCAGCGCACGACGTTGGCCCACTGGTTTATCAGAATGGGGAGGTCGCGGTAGGACTGTATCCATTTCTTGTACGATGCCCAGATGATGGTTTCGGATGTCGGGCGCACGTAGAGCTTCTCGGCAAGTTCCTCCCCGCCGCCATGGGTTACCACCGCGCATTCCGGGGCGAAACCCTCGATATGCTCGGCCTCCCTGGTGATATAGCTTTCAGGGATGAAAAGAGGAAAGTAGGCATTGACATGGCCGGTCTCCTTGAACATCCGGTCGAGTGCAGCCTGCATTTTTTCCCATATCGCATAGCCGTTCGGTCTGATGACCATGCAGCCGCGTACATCGGAATAGTCGGCAAGCTTCGCCGAACGAACAAGATCGATATACCACTGTGAGTAATCCTTGCTTCGGGTAGTGATGGTGTCTGCCACGGTACTGTTTTCTGATTGGTTAGGTGAAAGGCTGAAAATATAAGACCTACTCCTCAAACTTCTTCATCTTTTCCATGAGGTTGCGCAGGTGTTCTTTCTGGGTGCCGCTTACCGGTTTGCGGTTCGCTTCGGTTTTCCTGTATCCGCGGGGTACGCTGAATACCGAGGATGCCAGTTCCCTGGGCTTAATGGAGGTCAGTTGCATCGTGAAAACCCCGTTGTCGTTCTGCTGCACGATTTTTACCGGGAACCCTTCCACACCGGCCTCTTTGAGCGTCCGGGAAAGGGCGGTGTTCGAAAGCCTCGGATTCTGCGACTGCAGGATCCTGAATGTTGAAAAGTCTCCCAGGTCGGAGGTTACCCAGAGTTCCAGCTTTTCGGTGGTGCTGGCAAGGCTGATGTGTTCGCACTCGTACCCCTTGATTACCGTCTTTCCAAGCCGCCTGAGTTTGTAGTTGCTGTCGAAGTCGAGCAGGGTTGCGCTCTCGGCGGCGGTTCTCAGGTTGACGACGCTGTAGCTTTTCGTTTCATGGTTGATCAGAATGGCCTCATCCGGCCGTCCTGCCTTGGTGATGACGGTGGTTTTCAGCGGCTCGGGGATTCTGGTCATGTTCATGACCATATCCATGCGCTGCGAACCGGTTCCGAAATAGTAGGTGACGTCGGCGTTTCCTCCCGGCATTTTCAGCATCATATCCATAAGGCCGGTGAACTTCGCGGCCCCGAGGGCGGTGCCGGAAAAGAGGCTTACGCAGAGGAACGTCAGGAGAGTCAGGGCTTTTTTCATCGTAACGGCAGCTAATGTTTTATTAATTGGTATCTTCTTTGCGGCATGGCAGGCAAAATACGTTCGAATACGTAACAATCTGCAAGCTAATGAATTATTTTTAAAGCTTTTTGAGGGGACCGGTTTTTCGGCGTTTTTTGTACGGATTTCCGGTATGGATGCGCCACCCTCCATATCTTCATTTTTTATGGTTGCATGACAAGGGATAGCCAGAGGGAGTGGTGTGTCGTCGATCTTCTGAAAACCACCGCCGAGTATTTTGCCTCGAAAGAGGTCGATGAGCCCCGGCTTGGGGCGGAGATGCTTCTGTCGCATCTTTTCGGCGAAACCCGCCTCTGGCTCTACCTGAACCATAACCGTCCGGTATCGGGCCACGAGCTGGAAGCTTTCCGCGAGTCCTGTCGGCAGCGACTCGACGGCCGTCCGGTTCAGTACATTACCGGTGAGCAGTATTTTTACGGCAGGCCATTCACGGTCGATGAGCGGGTACTGATTCCGAGACCGGAAACCGAACTGCTCGTCGAGCATGCCGCCGGACTGCTTTCCGCCGGGAGGGATAGCCATCCGGAAGGGGAGTGCCGGGTGCTCGATATCGGTACGGGAAGCGGTTGCATCGCCGTCACGCTCGCCGCTCTTCTGCCTTTTCTGACGCTTTCGGCCATCGACCGTTCCTCTCAGGCTCTCGATGTGGCGCGAGCCAACGCAGCGCGCCACGGCATGCTCTCGAGAATGGATTTTCTGGAGGCCGACCTGTTCGACCCCGATCTTGCGTCACGCTTTTCCGGGCTGTTTGACATGATTGTTTCCAATCCGCCCTATATTTGCGAAACGGAGTGGGAGGTACTGCAGCCTGAGGTACGGCGTTTCGAACCGAAAGAGGCGCTCGTCACTCCCGGAGGGATCGCTTCGTATCAGGCCATCTGCCGGGCGGCGCCGGCAATGCTGAAGCCGGAAGGTCTGCTGTGTCTGGAGATTCATGCCGATGGGGCTTCGAAAGTATGCGCGCTCATGGAGTCGGAAAAATTCCGGGAAATCTCGGTCGCAAAGGACTATGCAGGTTTCGACAGGATCGTCTCGGGACGCATGGGAGTCTGAAATTTATTGCCGGTCGGTTGCGTTATAATTAACGGTATTTACAACGCTTCCGGAGCTGACAAGTCCCCGCTCGGAGAAGATTTTTTTTCGATCGTTACTGTTCTTGATGGTTTTCGCCGGCATTCGTATACTGTAATCCGTCCGTTTCGCAGAAGCGGGCTGAATTTTTTCCGGTACGGACAAGCCGGGCAACCACCGGAAGCCGGACAAACAAGATGTGTGCATGGATAATGGATTCTCGTGAACTTACCTTGCGGGAACGGCAGGTGCTGGGTATCATCATCCAGTCCTATATTGTATCTGCCGCTCCGGTAGGGTCAAGACATATTGCAAGGAACTATAACCTCGGTCTTTCGGATGCCTCCATACGCAATGTTATGGCGGATCTCGAGGATGAAGGCTATATCAGCCAGCCGCATACTTCGGCGGGGAGGGTTCCGACCGACAAGGGGTACCGCTGCTATGTCGATCTGATCATGCATGTGCAGCGGATCAACGACGAAGAGAAGCGCCGGATCGACAAGGATTTCGGCCAGATCAATTCCGACAGGAAAGGAACCTCTTCCGACGTGCTGCTTTCGGCGGCCAAGGTGCTCGGCAGCATCTCCCGCCAGCTCAGCGTGGTGCTCTCTCCGGCTTTTTCAAACGCGGTTTTCGAGAGACTCGACATGGTGCTGCTCACCTCTTCGAGAATGATGGTGATTCTGTCCATCCGCTCGCTGTTTCTGCGCACCATCGTCATGGAACTCGATATCGAGGTTTCACGCAACACGGTCGATCAGGTTACGGTTTTTCTCAACGAACGGCTTTCAGGGCTGACGCTTGCCGAAATCAGACGAAGCATCGCAGCCAGGCTCAGCGACTGTTCCTGCGACAGGGCTCTTCTTGAAAGGGTTATCCGCTCCTCCGGAGAGATTTTTGATGAAACTCCCATTATCGAAAGACTGTATATTTCCGGAGCCGAGTATATTATCGATCAGCCGGAGTTCAAGCAGCCGGAAAAGGTACGGGATCTCATCTCCATGATCGAGGATAAAACCAGCGTTGCAAAACTCGTGGAGCGCGCTTCCGTGGGCGTCGAGGTCCAGAGGCCGGCGGGCATGGATATTTCCATAAGCATCGGCCGGGAGAACAGTGAGAGAAACGCCGGAGAGCTGACCATTGTCTCGACGCCCTATTATGTCAGCGGGATGGTCGGCCAGCTTGGCATTCTCGGGCCGACAAGAATGGATTACGAGCATGCGGTGCGCGTGCTGAACTATATGGCGGACTGTCTTTCGACCACGCTTTCCGAAGCGACTTAACAGTATTTATTAACCGTATTTCATGTTTATGAGAAAAAAAGTATCTGCCAGTCAGGATATTCAACCGGAAAATACCGGCGAACAGGTTGCTGCCGGCACTGAAGGGTCCTCTCCTGCTGCGGTGCCGTCCGAAGTGACGGAGGCAAGGGCGAAAGTTGCCGCACTCGAAGCGGAACTGTCGGTGCAGAAGGAACAGATCGATAAACTGCGCGATGAACTGCTCCGCAGGGCTGCCGATTTCGAGAATTTCAGGAAGGTCAAGGAGCGTGAAGCGATGGCCGCCGGAACCAAGGCTCTTGAAAACACCATCAGGGAGCTTCTTCCGTTCGTTGACGATATCAAGAGGGTGCTTTTGAATGCACCGCGTATTCTTGAAATAACGGCCGAGGCGAAACCATATGTCGATGGTGTCGAGCTGCTCAAGCGGAACTTCGACAACTGGCTTGCAGGCAAGGGTGTAACGGAAATCCGGTCGATCGGCATGAAGCTCGACGTAGCGTATCATGAGGCCATCTCCATGGTCGAGATGCCGGATGCCGAGCCGGAGACCATTGTGGAGGAGTATCAGACCGGGTATCTGCTCGGCGAGAGAGTGATCCGGCATGCGCGGGTGATTGTTGCCAGATAGCGTGACCGGTTTTTACTAATTATGACGGAATGTGAAGCAATACAGGGCATTGTACCATGAAGAAAGATTTTTATGAGGTGCTTGGCGTCAGCCGCTCGGCATCGAAGGATGAAATAAAGAAGGCCTATCGGAAACTCGCACTGCAGTACCATCCGGACAAGAACCCCGACAACAAGGATGCCGAAGAGCATTTCAAGGAGGTCAACGAGGCGTACGAGGTGCTCAGCAACGACGACAAGCGTCGGCGCTACGACCAGTTCGGTCATGCAGGAGTAGGCACTTCGGCAGCTTCAGGGGCAGGTGGCCCCGGCGGAGCCTATGGCGGGGGCGTGAATGACTTCAGCGATATTTTCAGCGCCTTCAACGACATGTTCGGCGGCGGTCGCGCCAGAGGTGGAGGATCGCCTTTCGGATTCGAGGAGGTGTTCGGCGGTGCAGGCGGCGGAAGGCGGGGCCGTGCATCGTCCGGTATTCCCGGCACGGATCTGAAGATTCGCCTCAAGCTTACGCTCGAAGAGATCGCCCGGGGTGTGGAAAAAACCCTGAAAATCAGAAAACAGGTTCCCTGCAAGGAGTGCAACGGCAGCGGATCGAAGAGCGGTGCAACCGAAACCTGCCAGACCTGTCACGGTTCAGGGGAGGTTCGTCAGGCATCGAAAACCATGTTCGGTCAGTTCGTCAACATCGCGGCCTGTCCGACATGCGGCGGTGAAGGCCGGGTTGTCAAGGATCGCTGTACCTCCTGTCATGGCGAAGGCATCAAACAGGGAGAGGTGACCGTCAAGGTTACCGTTCCGGCAGGGGTCCAGGACGGCAATTACCTGACGCTCCGGGGACAGGGCAATACCGGGCCGAGAGGCGGAGCTCCCGGCGATCTTATCGTGGTTATCGAAGAAAAGCCGCACGAGCTGTTCAGGCGGAACGGCAACGATGTGATCTATGATCTTTCGGTGAGTTATCCCGACCTGGTCATGGGCACCAAGATCGATGTGCCGACCCTTGATGGAGCCGTGAAGCTCACCATTCCTCCCGCTACCCAGCCGGACACGATGCTCCGCATTGCCGGTCACGGCATCGGTCATCTGAGGGGTTCGGGAAAAGGGGATCAGCTGGTCAGGGTCAACGTCTATGTTCCCAGGGACCTGTCGAACCAAGATAAGGATCTGCTTAAAGAGCTCAGGAAATCCCAGACGTTCACACCTTCAGGAGGCGGCGACCGGGAGGAAAAGAGTTTTTTTGAGAAGGCCCGTGATATTTTCAGTTAACGGGCCGCAGCGGGAAAACATGAAGGCCGGTCTCCTGTGGAGGCCGGCCTTTTTTTTCGATGTATCCTTTTCTTGCACGCGCAGCACCCTTCAGAGTCCGCCGGTTTCGGATTTCGCTTCCTCTACCACGTCAAGGGTGATTTCCCGGTATCCCATCTCTTCGGCATACTCCTCGGTCGCGATCTTGATCCTGTTCCTGAAGAAGGACGGTACGCTGTCGAGCAGTTCAAGGGCTTCGTCCGTCCACTGCATCGATGCGTTGCGCCGCCGGGCGTCTTTTTTATAGGCATCGCACAGTTCATCCACGAATGACTCGATAACCTCCGGGTCCGAGAGCTGCTGAGGGGCGAAAATCCTTTCGGCAAGAATCCGGTTGCGGACAAGATGCATTTTCAGCTGCGGAAGGTAGAGCAGGGTAGCCATCGGTTCGGGACTGCCGCAGGTGAGGAAGAGGGCGATTTTCTTGCGCTTGAGATACTTTTTCATGTTGCTCTGGATCAGGGCGCCGAGAAGCTGTGACGAAACAAGAAGATAGTAGATCGGCGCTCCCATGATTACGACATCGAAATCCTGCAGGAAACTGTAATCGCCGGTAGCCTTGCATTTGGCTTTTTCGACGTAGGCTCCGTTCTCGGCAAGTTCCGAACCGATCGAATCGATAAGCCGGTCTGTAGAACCGCCTGAAGTACGGCTGTCGTACAGGATAATGGCCCTCATCTGCTGCTGGGTTGAATTCGTCATGTGGAAAGAGTGATGTGCGTTGATTGAATAGTCTTCAATTATAACACATTCACCCAAAAAACGCTAATCGGGCTGACGGGGAAAGGTGGCGGGCGGGAAAAAAAAGAGGGCGGTTTTACCGCCCTCACGAACCGGGATGATCGGATGGATCCGCTTCGATTTATACGAAGTTCGAATAGATTTCCAGAAGATCGACAACCCTGGTGGAGTAGCCGAGTTCATTGTCGTACCAGCCGACAACCTTTACCAGGTTTCCGGAGCTCATGGTCAGGAGCGAATCGAAAATACAGGAGTGGGGATTGCCGACGATGTCCTGGGAGACGATCGGGTCTTCGCAGTACTCGAGATAGCCTTTCATCGGGCCATCTGCAGCGGCTTTCATTGCTGCATTGATCTCGGCTTTCGATGCCTCGCGGTCGAGAATGACGCTCAGATCGGTGACCGAGCCGTCCGGAACCGGAACCCTCATGGCGAAACCGTCGAGACGTCCGACCAGTTCGGGGATGACTTCACCGATGGCTTTTGCCGCACCGGTGCTTGTCGGGATGATCGACATCGCTGCGGAGCGTGCGCGGCGCAGGTCCTTGTGCGGAAGATCGAGAATGTTCTGATCGTTGGTATAGGCGTGGACGGTGGTCATGAACCCTTTGGTGATGCCGAAACTGTCCTGCAGCACTTTTACCATCGGGGCAAGGCAGTTGGTCGTGCAGCTTGCATTGGAAATGATCTCTTCGCTGCCGGTGATGGAGTTTTCATTGACGCCCATGACGATGGTTGCGTCGATTTTGTCCTTGGCAGGCGCCGAGATGATGACTTTTTTCGCTCCGGCCGTCAGGTGCTTTGCAGCAGCTTCGCGGCTGGTGAAAATACCCGTCGATTCAACAACCAGATCGCAGCCGAGAGCCTGCCAGGGGAGCTGGGTCGGATCTTTCTGGGCGGAAATGGTTATGGTCTGTCCGTTGACGACGATGTTGTCGCCTTCGGTCGAAACCTCTCCCTGGAATTTCTTGTGGGTCGAATCGTACTTGAGCAGGTGTGCGAGGGTTTTGGTATCGCAAAGGTCGTTAATGGCGACAATTTCGAATTTCGGATTGTCCATGGCCTGGCGGAATACCAGTCGTCCGATCCGGCCGAATCCGTTAATGCCTACTTTTACTTTTGCCATAATAGCTTATGTGTATTAGAATTAAGAGTTTACCAGCGCCGTATCTGCGGCAGCAGCTGTGTTCACCGTGGAAAAATATCTGACAAGATATAACATCAAAATCAATATTAACCAAAATTGTCGAGAAAAAGTGATTTCAGATTGTTGAAACTGCCATTGCTCATCAGCACGACCACATCGTTTTTCCGGATGGCCGTTCCAAGGAATCCCACGATGTCCTGCGGATAGTTTTCCGGGTCCGATCCTGCCAGAAAAACGGTTTTGCCCTGTTCCTGCAGCTCCCTGCCGAGTCGCGGCATATCGAGCTGCCGGTCGGCGGCATAGCGTTCAGGCCGGTGCACCTTGCCCATTACCACCACCGATGCAGGTCCGAAGGAAGCGGCAAGTTCCTGCTGGAAAATGTTTCTTGTCGTGGTATTCGATCGCGGTTCGAAACAGGCGATGATTCTCCTTTCCCGGTAGAGCCCGGCAACGGCCTCGAGGGTTGCCCTTACAGCTGTCGGATGGTGGGCGAAATCCTCGATCAGGGTTACTCCGGATTGCAGCCCGCCGGTGATCTCCATGCGTCGCCTGGGTCGTCTGAAGAGCGGCAGAGCATGGGCTACACTCTCCATGCCGAGGCCGGCATGTCGTGCCGCGGCTACGGCCGCGAGCGTGTTCATGATGTTGTAGTTGCCGAACAGAGGGACGCTGAGGGTGGCTTCCTGTTTTCCCCTGTAGCAGATGGTGAAGGTTGTCCTCTCGACGTCTCCCGATATGTCGCGAGCGGTCCATTCGCAGTTTTCGCCGAACCCGAACCGTTCCACCGGGCAGAAGGCCCCTTCCGATACCCCGCATGCGGCCGGGTCGTCGCCGTTGACGAAAAGCATGCCGTTGCGGGGAATGAGGTTGACGAACCGTCGGAAGCTCCTGAGAATATCCTCGAACGAGTCGAAGATGTCGGCATGGTCGAATTCAATGTTGTTGATGATGGCGATGTCGGGCCGATAGAGCATGAACTTGCTTCGCTTGTCGAAAAAAGCCGTGTCGTATTCATCGCCTTCGGTTACGAAAAATCCCTGTTCCTGCATTCCCGAAGCCCGGCAGCCCATCGAGAAGTTTTCGGGGATGCCGCCTACAAGAAATCCCGGTTTCAGGCCGCCGTTATCGAGCAGCCAGGCAAGAAGGGAGGTCGTCGTGGTTTTTCCATGGGTTCCAGTCACCACCAGGGATGTGTTGCCGGCAATGAGTTCCCGCCGGACCAGTTCCGGCATGGAGATCAGCTCGATCCGGTGTTCGAGTGCATATTCGAGTTCGCAGTTTCCCCTGCTGACCGCATTGCCGACAACGACAAGGTCCGGCAGTGCACGGATGATGTTCTTTTCGGAGTAGCCGTTGAAATAGCGGATGTTATGTGTTTCGAGATAGGTGCTCATGGGCGGGTAGAGCGCGCTGTCGGAGCCGCTGACGGCATGGCCCGAGTGGGAAAGGGCTACGGCTACCGAAGCCATGGCGGTACCGCCGATTCCGAGAAAGTAGATGGAACTCATGGACGAAAGGGTTTTTTCAAGGGTTTGTTCTGGTTTATATACAGAAAATGCCTTTCGGTCACAAGCGGGGCCCGCTAAAAGAGGACAACCACGGCCGCCGCAGCTGTGCCGCCGGAGAGAAAATGCCGCCGTATGCAGAAAAAGAGTGACGCAATCCGTATTTTACCATCCTTTGAATCATGTTCTCCAACCGAAAACAGCATATGCAATTCATCGACCTGATCTCCCAGAAAAACCGGATACGCACGACCCTGCTTCAGCGCATCGAGGCGATTGTCGACCACGGTCAGTATATCATGGGTCCGGAAGTGGCCGAGCTGGAGTCCCGGCTGGCCGCGTACACGGGTTCCCGTTACTGCGTCTCCTGTTCCTCCGGCACGGACGCCCTGCTCATGCCGCTCATGGCAAAAGGTATCGGGCCCGGTGACGCCGTCATCACCACTCCCTTCACCTTCATTGCAACTGCTGAAGTTATAAGCCTTGCCGGCGCCACTCCGGTTTTCGCCGATATCGCTCCAGGGACGTTCAATATCGACCCCGACAGCATTGCCGCTGCCGTTGCACTGGCCAGAGAGAGAGGGCTGAACCCGAAAGCCCTGATACCGGTCGATCTTTTCGGACTCCCTGCCGACTACGATCGCCTCGAAGCCGTGGCCGCCGATCATGGACTCTGGATCCTCGAGGATGCCGCCCAGAGTTTCGGCGCGACATACCGGAACCGTCGGGCCGGAAGTTTCGGGCTTGCAGCGGCCACATCGTTTTTCCCGGCCAAGCCTCTCGGATGTTACGGAGACGGGGGCGCGATCTTTACCGACGATGAAGAACTTGATGTTCTTCTGCGATCGGTCAGGGTGCACGGAAGCGGTGTCGATAAATACAGCAACGACCGGATCGGCATCAATGGTCGCCTTGATTCCATTCAGGCAGCGGTTCTGCTTGAAAAGCTCGTGATTTTCGACGAGGAGCTCTCTTCACGCCAGCGGGTGGCTGAAGCCTACAGCTCCCGGTTGAAGGGCAGGCTCGTCGTGCCTGAAATTCCCGAAGGGTCCGTTTCCGCATGGGCGCAGTACTCGCTTCTGGCCTCCGGAGAGGAGGAGCGCGCCGCGATTATGGATCGGCTCAGGCTTGAGGGCATTCCTTCGGTGATCTACTACAAGATACCGCTGCATCTGCAGAAGGCTTTTGCATTTCTGGGGTATCGAGAGGGTGATTTCCCGGTTTCGGAAGAGATGAGCAGAAGGGTGTTCTCCCTGCCCATGCACCCCTATCTTCCGGAAGAGGAGATCGGGAAGATATGTTCGGTCATCGCCTCCTGTTTCTGATGGGCGCCTCTGTATCTGTTCCCGAAACAGATACAGAGGCGCCCTGATTGCGAAAGGTGCGCCGGGGAAATCCCTCGCACCTTCACGCTTCTCCTCCCGCTGCCTTTCCCGGCGCGTACAGACGTACGAAAATGCCTCCGATCATCACCAGCATGTTTATGGCGCCCACAACCAGAAAGGGAGCCTTCGGGCTCATGCCGTCAAAAAGCCGTCCCCCGGTCGAGGTGATGATGAGAATGCCGACCGCTCCGCTTATGTTGAACATGCCGATCACCGATCCGCGTTCGGCTTTCGGTGCTTCCTGGCCGATCAGCGACTGGGCGCCAAGGAAGGAGCTGATCTGGCCTATTCCGAGCAGAATGAAGAACAGGAGGGAAAATGGTTCGTGGGGATTGCCGATGAGGCCAAGCGAAAGGTACCCCGCGCTGGCCAGGAACATGCAGAGAACAAGCGCGCTGACCCGGTTCATCCGGTCGATTACCGGTCCGATGACCGGAGCCCAGCAGAGTGCGGCTGCCTGCGAGATGATGAAGATGAGTGTCCCTTTTTTGACGGCTTCGGCAGGCTCCATGCCCATGGCGATGCCTGCAGTCGTTCCCCAGAGCGGCAGGAATGTGCCGATGATCGACTGGTCGCCGCGCGCCACGAACGCCGCAGCGTACGAGAGCAGGATTCTCGGGTTTTTCATGTAGCTGATGCCGCTTCCGAGCAGCTTTTTCAGCGGAGGGCGCTCCTCTTTTCTTACCGGGGTTCCGCTTTTGAGGCCGACGCCTACGACAGCGGCGGAAAGCAGTGCGACAGCGGCTATGCCCAGATGGGTATAGAGGCCGGCATCGCTGCCGCTCATGCCGGTGGCGGTAAGGCGATGGGGCAGGGCTCCGAAGAACTGGTTCAGGACGACGATGCCCAGGCCGTTGAGAAACCCGGTGATGGCGATCAGCTTGCCGCGCGAGCGCTCGGCAGGGTAATCGACCATGATGGTGGAGAGCGCTCCGGTAACGGCAACGATGCCGAGCGCATAGATCACCCGGAAGGCAGTGAGCTCTCCGACCGACGATGCGGTCGGGTAGAGCCCGTAGGCGATCGCGAGCAGTATGAAGCCGGCGGAGAAAACCTGTTTCCGTCCGATGCGGTCCATCAGGACGCCGGCGGGAACAAAGAAAAGCAGGGTCACGACTTCCGTCCAGAATACCAGGTCGCCGCTGATGGTGCCCTGTTCGGAGACCGGTATTTTCAGGTTCTCGTTGAGGATGTACGCCTGCCCTATAGAGACGAAGGTGACCAGGGCGATGGAGAAAAACGCCGAAAACAGAAAGGTCGCAGCATGTCGGGGCAGAATGGACGGGGCTAACTGAACCGGACCGAGACGGTGTGACTTTTCTTGTTCTGGCATAAAGAGGCTGCAGGATTTCTTTCGTTCAGGAAGCGGGTACGGCCGGGTTCAATTCGTGCAGCAGGCCGTCCTGCATGTGCAGGCAGCGGTCTGCAAGGGCTGCGTACTCCTCGTTGTGCGTGACGATGACAAAGGAGGTCCTGCGTTCTCTCGACAGGCCGGCCATCAGTTCGTAAAGCATGCGGCTGTTTCTGCTGTCGAGATTTCCGCTCGGTTCATCGGCCAGGATCAGTTTCGGGTTGTTCATGAGCGAGCGCGCAATTGCCACGCGCTGCTGCTCTCCGCCCGAAAGTTCCGAGGGGAGGTGCTCGTATCGCTCCTTCAGGCCGAGTTCCGAAAGCAGCATCTCGGCACGTTTTTTTGCCGGCACAAGCTTTCCTGTGGCGATGAACTCCGGCAGGGCTACGTTTTCGACGGCGGTAAAGTCGGACAGCAGGTGGTGAAACTGGAAGACGAAACCGATTTTCCGGTTGCGGAACGCGGCCAGTTCCTTCTGCGAAAGAAGATAGTTTCCTTTGCGGTAGAGCGGTTCACCCTCGAACAGAAGCTCTCCCTCGTCGGGAGTGTCGAGCGTGCCGAGCATGTTGAGCAGGGTGGTCTTGCCGCTTCCCGAAGCGCCTATTACCGTGAGCATCTCTCCCGGCCGGACCTGAAGATCGATGCCCCTGAGAATGGGAATCGGCGCCTGTCCGGGCAGGGTATAGGATTTCCGGATGTTTCTGGCTTCAAACAGCATGGTTTACAGGGGTCTTGTTTGTCCCTCGCCTTCGATGATCCACTTGTAGCTGGTCAGCTCCCTGAGCGCCATCGGCCCGCGGGCATGAAGTTTCTGCGTGCTGATGCCTATTTCCGCTCCAAGACCGAACTGGGCTCCGTCGGTGAACGCCGTCGAGGTGTTGGCATAGACTGCAGCGGCATCGACGCGTTTGAGGAATTTCTCTTTTGCCGCAGGGTCGCCGGTGACGATGGCTTCGCTGTGTCGCGAACTGTGGGCGGCGATGTGATCGAGCGCTTCTTCAAGGGAGGCCACGGTTTTCACCGAAAGCCTGAGCGAGAGGAACTCCGTGCCGTAATGTTCCGGAAGGGCTTTCTCCAGAAGGGTTTCCGGATAGGAGCCCAGCAGTTTCGCGTATGCCGCCTCATCGGCGTAGATGATGACCATTTTCTTTTCGAGGGGCGCCACGATTGCAGGAAGGTCGTCAAGCCTCGCGGCATGGATGATCAGCGTATCGAGGGCGTTGCAGACACTCGGACGACGTGTTTTGGCGTTGAAGACGATGTCGGCGGCCATTGCGGTATCGGCCGCCTGGTCGATGTAGGTGTGCACGATACCGGCCCCGGTTTCGATGACCGGAACCCTGGCGTTCATGCGCACGAAGTCGATCAGCTTCTGACTGCCTCTGGGAATGATCATGTCGATATAGTCCACGGCATTGAGCATCTCTCCGGCGGCTTCGCGCTCGGAAGGCAGGAGGACGATGGTGTCGGGGTTCAGGCTGTGGCGCTCAAGTACGGTTTTGATGCACTGCACAATGGCCGTATTCGATTCGTGCGCGTCGCTTCCGCCCTTGAGGACGGTTGCATTGCCTGATTTAAGGCAGAGTGCGAATACGTCGAAGGTGACGTTGGGGCGGGCTTCGTAGATGATGCCGATCACTCCTATGGGAACGGTGGCTTTCGTCAGCTCCAGGCCGTTGGGAAGTCTGCGCTGTTCGAGCACGAGCCCGAGCGGAGAGGGGAGCGCCGCAACGCTGCGGATATCTCCGGCTATGGCTTCAAGGCGGCTTTCGCTGAGCAGCAGCCGGTCGTACATGGGATTGGCCGGGTCCATGCGGTCGAGGTCCCTCCTGTTCGCTTCAAGTATCGAGGCCGAAACGAGCGGAATTTCAGCGGCAAGGTCCAGAAGCAGGTTGTTGACGGCGGCATCATCGAACATGACCAGCTCGCGGCTGGCACGGCGTACGGCCCTGAAGAGTTCTGTGAGGGATTGCTGCATACGGTTTGCGGTTGCGGTCAGGATAACGGGTTAACGGAGGCCTGCCCTGACAGGGTTACTGGGTAATATACAGATAGTCGTAATGGATCAAGGGTTTCTGGCCCTTCTGGCCAATCAGCGTCCGGGTTTTTTCCGCACTGTACTGCGCAAGCCCGTATCCGATCACCGTGCCGTCTGCAGCTGAAATCCTGATGATGTCGCCTTTCAGGAATGACCCGTGCACCGATTCGATCCCTACCGGGAGCAGGCTGTTTGCGCGTTCACCGGCCGTGAGAGCATTCCGTGCGCCCTCGTTGATGACGACCTCGCCCTTCTCCATTCCTTCGGTGTGCGCAATCCACCGCTTCGGCCCGTAGGTCGGTTTTTCCGGCAGGAATGTCGTGCCGGGGCTTTCGCCCTGCAGGATGGCATGCAGGATGCCGGGCGTCTTGCCGTTGGCGATATGGACGGTAATGCCGAGACGGGAGAGCTTCTGGGCGATATGGCATTTGGTGAGCATGCCTCCGCGGCCGAACTCGGATTTTCCGGGATTGATGTACTGGTGGAAATGCTTCGTCGATGGAGGAATTTCCCTGATGATTGCTCCGTTTCCGGTTTTAAGGTCGAACAGGCCGTCCACATGGGAGAGGATGATGTAGCCGTCCACATCCATCATCGAGGCTATCAGTCCCGAAAGTTCGTCATTGTCGGTAAACATCAGTTCCGTTACCGACACCGCATCGTTTTCGTTCACAACCGGAACGATGTTCTGCTGCAGCAGGGCCGAGAAACAGGTTCTCATGTTAAGGTAGTGCAGCCTGTCGCTGAAATCTCCCTTGGTGACGAGAATCTGCGCCGTAACCAGCCCGTGGGCGGCAAAAAGTTTCGTATAGGTATCGATCAGCCTGATCTGGCCGGTAGCCGCCAGTACCTGACGGGCCGCTACGGGAGGGAGGTTGCCGGTCAGCTGCAGGATCGAGCGTCCGGCGCCCACGGCGCCTGAAGAGACCAGGATAACCTGTACTCCCTGCCGGTGCAGCTCCGCTATCTGGGCGGTCAGTTGTTCAAGAACAGGGATGTCGAGATGACCATCCCGGTCGGTGATGACGTTTGTTCCGACCTTGATGACTATTTTACTGTAAACGGGATGCAGGTGCTTCATACAGGTCTTGAAAACGATTGTCCGCCGCTCTCGAACCATCGCTTGCGGCGGTTGACAAGTGGAGCCGGCATCTTTTTCTGCGAAATACGGGGCTCCTGTGCCGATAATAATGAAAATCGGGAAATATTCCTTTCCCATCTCCTTCATGCCTCAGTCGGTGACACAGGCGCTTTTCCGGGTCATTACGCTCTCCTGAAGCCCGAAAAAGCAGCCGTTCGGGAAACCTGTTCCGATGCCGTCGAGAAGTAAAAGATATACAAAGTGCCCATTGTTTCCCTCAAAAACACCGCCAGCAACCCTGCATTCCGGTCCGCCGGTTTTTCTTCACCCCAAGTTATGCCTATCTTCCCTTAATCAGGTGCGGTTCCAATGCCGCACAGTTCGTCAATAAGACCGCTGAAGCCATGTTGTTAGCCGGCCTTACGGAAATTGTTCTGCCACTGAAGAATCCTGTCCTGCAGTTTTCGCTGATCCTGTTCATCATTCTTTTCGTTCCGTTTTTTTTCAAGCGGCTGAGAATTCCCAGCCTGATCAGCCTGATCATTGCAGGAGCTGTTGTCGGGCCAAACGGTCTGAACCTGATGCTTCGTGACAGCAGCATCGTGCTGTTCGGAACCGTGGGACTGCTCTATATCATGTTTCTGGCCGGTCTGGAGATCGATGTTGCCGATTTCAAGAAAAACAGCGGAAAAAGTATCCTGTTCGGTCTCTATACCTTTCTCATTTCGCAGCTGCTCGGTATTTTCGTCGCTCTCTACGTGCTTGATTTCACCCTGATCTCCTCGGTGCTTATCGGCAGTATCTTCGCCTCCCATACGCTTATCGTCTATCCGGTCGTCAGCCGTCTCGGCATAGCCAAGGACAAGGCGGTCAATATCGCCGTGGGCGGCACCATGATCACCGATACGCTTGCCCTGCTCGTGCTTGCCGTCGTGGCAGGAAGTTCGAACGGAGCGCTGTCGTCCGTTTTCTGGATAAGGCTCTTTATCGGCATCATCGTTTTCAGTCTTATCGTCCTGCTGCTCTTTCCGGTTATAACCCGCAGGTTTTTCAAGCGCTTCGACGACAGCGTCCTGCAGTATCTCTTTGTGCTCGGCATGGTTTTTCTTGCAGCTTTTCTTGCTGAAGCCGCCGGTGTCGAACCCATTATCGGAGCATTTCTCGGCGGACTCGCCCTGAACCGCCTCATAGCGCACACCTCACCCCTCATGAACAGGATCCGGTTTGTGGGTGACGCCATCTTCATTCCTTTTTTTCTGATCGGGGTGGGCATGCTGATCGATTTCAGGGCTTTTTTCAAGGATGCAGCCACCATCAGGGTCGCTCTGGTCATCACCGTTGCCGCCACCGTGGCGAAATACGTTTCCGCATGGATTACGCAGAAGATCTACGGTTTTTCAGCCGATCAGCGCAGGCTTATTTTCGGTCTTATCAGTGCCCACGCTGCAGTAGCCCTTGCAACCGTACTGATTGGCTACAACATCATCACGGGCTACACGCTTGACGGCACTCCGGTACGACTGCTCGACGAGAGCGTCCTCAACGGTACGATTCTTTTCATCCTTGTCACCTGCACCCTGGCGACCATTGTCGGCGAAAAAGGAGCGCAGAACATTGCTGCGGCCGAAACCGGAGATGTTCCCCCGGAGGGACTCCTGAAGGCGGGTGCCGAAAGAATTCTCATGCCCATGAACGACATCAAGACGGTCGAAGAGCTTGTCAATCTGGGCGTTACCATAAAATCGAGGCAGAACCTTGACGGACTTTTCGCTCTCCATGTCGCCGACAGCTCCGTTTCAGGCGGGACTGTCGAAAAACATGCGGAGAAAGTTCTTGAAAAAGCCGTCATGACGGCCGCTTCGACCGACAATCTGCTTACCGGTCTGTTCCGGTACGACAGCAGCGTCGCCAACGGCATCGCCGGAGTCGTCAGGGAGCAGAAGATCACCGACCTCATACTGGGCCTTCATCACAAGAGCAGCCTTGCCGATTCCTTTCTCGGCAGCCTGTCTGAAGAGCTTCTTGCGGCATGCAACGTTACGACCTTCATATACAAGCCGGCTCAGCCGCTTGCGACCATCAAGCGTACCATCGCGGTCGTGCCGCAGAATGCCGAAAGTGAGGATGGATTCCTGCTGTGGATCGACCGGCTTTCGAACATGGTGGACAATACCGGTTCGAAACTGCTTTTCTACGGTTCACCACAGACGCTCGGCTATCTGAAGGAGCATCATGGTCTGCGTTTTCCCAATGCGGAGTACAAGATATTCCGGAACCTGGACGATTTTTCGGGACTCGCCAAAGAGATACGGGGCGACGACAATCTCGTTGTTGTGATGAGTCGCAGGAACCACCGCTCCTGGCACTCGAGAATGTCGAAAATACCGGGATACCTCGGCCGGTATTTCGAGAGGAACAGTTTTATTCTGATCTATCCGGTTCAGGCTGGCGGAGAGGAGGAGCTGATCGAGTTTCCGGAAATAAGACTGCCGAAACGCATCCGGTTCAATGTCGTTCCCGTGCGTTCACAGGTGGAAAAAGTACTGAAGAAAATCCCGCTGAAGAGAATTTCACTGCGCCGCAACTCTCCGGAATGAATGATCGGGTGGTTATTTTTCCGGTTTGGCGCCGCAGTCCGGAGTCGTGCATTTGCCGAAAACCTGAAGGCTGAAGCTTTCGAGAGCGAAGCCGTTTCCGAGGCACAGCTTTTCAAGCATTGCCGCCAGTTCGTTGCTGGTTACCTCCACAACCTTGCCGCACTGTTCACAGATGATGTGCAGGTGGTTGGCCACCCCGTGTGATTTTTCATAGTGCGTGTGTTTGTGACCAAGGTCGATCTTGGTGACCAGATGGCATTTGAAAAGCAGGTCAAGGGTATGGTAGACCGTCGCCCTCGATATGCTCATCCCCTTCTTTTTCAGACGGACAAATATTTCGTCGGCATCGAGGTGGTTGCCCGATTTGTAGATCTCCCTGAGCACGATAATACGCTCGTTGGTGCAGCGCATCTCGTGTTCTTTCATATAGGTCTTGAAGATGGTTTCAGCCTGCAGGAGTTTTTCGTTTGTGTCCTTCCGGTTCGGTAATGGTTGTCTCGTCATCGAATAAACAAGATGCGATTTGTAGTGGAATGCCGCGTCTCCGGTTCGGGAGTCTCCGGAACTGGGCTTGTCCTGAGGTATCCCGGTTGAGATCAGGTTTTTTACGCTTTATTCGATAAATTTACAAATTTTGTATGGAATGTCTGCATTTCCATGCCGGCAGGATAAAATGTGGCGAGCAACCAGCGGTTTTCCGCCGTGAAAATGCTTATTTCCCTTCCGCCGGAGCGTCCGCAACTTTTTGTTTTTTCCCGGGGTTCCGGATGAGTGCATTGCGACTGAATATTTCATGACAACGGATTATGATAGTACCGATCAACATATACAGCGACGAGGTTCTCCGCCGAAAGACCGTTTCCGTGACGGGCATCGACGCAACAATAGAGGAGCTGCTCGGCAACATGTTCGAAACCATGTACAACGCTCCCGGCATAGGGCTTGCGGCTCCGCAGGTAGGCCGCTCCCTGCGCCTTCTGGTAGTCGATATATCCTGTATCAGGGAGTATGAAAATGTAAAACGGATGGTGGTGATCAACCCGAGAATTCTGGAATCCAGGGGCTACAAGGCCATGGAGGAGGGGTGCTTGAGTCTGCCGGGCGTTCAGGGTGATGTGGTGAGGCCGGCCTCGATCAATCTGTCCTGGCGGGATGAACATTTCGAAGAGCGGACCGGGGAATTCTCCGGCATGCTGGCAAGGGTGCTGCAGCATGAGATCGATCATCTCGATGGCCGGCTGTTTGTAGACCGCCTGCAGAAGAGGGACCGGAGAAAAGTGCAGCAAGATCTCGATGATCTTGCCGAAGGCCGTTTCAGCGCCTCATATCCGGTTGTGCCGCCCGCGGTTCACGCAGGCCAGGCATGAGGATGGCATCATTAATTTTTTTATTCCCCGTTCGTTCATGAGAATCGTGTTCATGGGAACCCCTGATTTTGCGGTTCCTTCGCTTGAGAGGATCGCCTCGGAAAAGCAGGAGTTCGATATTGCGCTTGTCGTTACCGGATCCGACAAGCCCCGTCGCAGAAAAAATGCGCAGGAGGAACCTACCCCGGTAAAAAAAGCCGCCCTGCGGCTCGGCCTTCCGGTTTATGAAACCGATGACCCATCGGGTCCCGAACTGGCCGCTGCCGTTGCCGCCGCCAGACCGGATGTGATTGTCGTGGCGGCGTTCCGCATTCTTCCGCCTGCAGTCTACACCCTTGCCCCAAAAGGAGCCTTCAATCTCCATGCGTCGCTGCTTCCGGCCTTCAGAGGCGCTGCCCCGATCAACTGGGCGATCATCAGGGGGGAAAAGGAGACCGGCGTCACCACGTTTTTTCTGCAGGAGAAAGTCGATACCGGCAATATGATTCTCATGGAGAAAATTCCGGTCGGCGCGGACGACAACGCCTCCACCCTTGCCGAAAAGCTTTCGCTTGCCGGCGCAGGGCTCGTTCTTGAAACCCTTCGCCGGATCGCCGGTGGCCGCGTGGCGCTGCAGCGGCAGGATGACCGCTTCGCCTCCAGAGCTCCCAAGCTCACCAGGGAGAACACCCGAATCAGGTGGAATTCCGCAGCTGTCGAACTCTGCGATTTTATCCGGGGTCTGGCCATGAAGCCCGCAGCATGGACGACGCTGGGCGGCAGGACCCTGAAAATCTACAGGGCTCAGCCCTGTGCCGGGCCGTTGCCCTCGGAACCTTCCGGTCCGGGCGGCGTGCTGATTCACGAGGGGCAGTTTTTTGTTGGCGCCGCCGACGGCTGGATTCGCCTGGAGCTGTTGCAGTTCGAAGGCAAAAAAATGATGGAGGCCTCCGAATTTCTGCGGGGTTTCCGTCCCGAAGAGTACCTCACCCCTCTCGTGCTCTCATGATTGCCATCCCATCGCTTTATTTCTTATATTCTCCACCTTGGAATATCGAGGCCGTGCCTGCGGCAATCCCCGCAGGCGCCCTTATTGAAATTAAACGCTCTTTTTTATGTCCCTGCCTTCTTCGGAAGTGAGCCGCACGCGCAACTTCTGCATTATAGCACATATCGACCACGGCAAATCCACCCTTGCCGACCGGCTGCTCGAGGTGACCCATACGCTTGACCGCACCCAGATGGGTTCAGCCCAGGTGCTCGACGATATGGATCTGGAAAAGGAGCGCGGTATCACCATCAAAAGCCACGCCGTTCAGATGAAGTACACGGCCAGAGACGGTCAGGAGTACATTCTCAACCTTATCGATACGCCGGGGCATGTCGATTTCAGCTATGAGGTTTCCCGTTCCCTGGCAGCCTGCGAAGGCGCGCTGCTTATCGTGGACGCCACGCAGGGCGTAGAGGCGCAGACCATCGCCAACCTGTACCTCGCCATCGATGCCGGCCTTGAAATCATTCCGGTCATCAATAAAATAGATCTGCCCTCTTCCGACGTCGAAGGGGTCGCCTCCCAGATCATCGATCTGATCGGTATTGAGCGGGAGGATATCCTCCAGGTTTCCGCCAAGGCTGGAACCGGAGTCGATGAGCTGATGGCAGCCATCATCGCCAGGATTCCCGCTCCCAAAGACAACAAGGACCTTCCCCTCAGGGCGCTGATTTTCGATTCGGTTTTCGACGCCTACCGCGGTGCGGTGGTCTACCTCAGAATCGTTGACGGTGTGCTCAACCGGGGCGACCGGGTCCGGTTTTTCGCCAACGACCATCTCTATACCGCCGATGAGATCGGCACGATGAGCCTGAAGCGCCAGCCGAAAGAGAGGCTTGCCGCCGGCAATGTGGGTTACCTGATCTGCTCCATCAAGGATGTCAAGGATGCAAAAGTCGGCGATACGGTAACGCATGCCGACGCTCCCGCCGCCGAACGGCTTTCAGGTTACAAGGATGTCAAGCCGATGGTCTACAGCGGCCTCTATCCGATCAACTCGAACGAGTTCGAGGACCTTCGCGAGTCGCTCGAAAAGCTTTCGCTGAACGACGCTTCGCTGGTCTACACTCCCGAAACGTCGGTTGCGCTCGGTTTCGGTTTCCGGTGCGGTTTTCTCGGCCTGCTCCATATGGAGATCATCCAGGAACGTCTGGAACGCGAGTACGGGGTCAACATCATCACGACGGTTCCCAATGTGGAATACCGGGTCGTACTGACCAATTCCGATGTCATCGAAGTCGACAATCCGTCGAAGATGCCGGACACGGCGAAAATCAGCCACGTCGAAGAGCCCTATGTGAGCATGCAGATCATCACGCTTTCCGAGTATATCGGCAACATCATGAAGCTCGGCATGGAGCGGCGCGGGGAGTACCGCAATACCGACTATCTCGACAGCACCAGGGTGAACATGCATTTCGAGTTTCCCCTCGCCGAAATCGTTTTCGATTTTCACGATCGTCTCAAGTCCATTTCGAAGGGGTATGCCTCGATGGACTACGAGTACATCGGCTACCGGGAGTCCGATCTCGTCAAACTCGACGTGCTGCTCAACGGTGAGCCGGTCGATGCGCTCTCCATCATCGTGCACCGCTCGAAAGCCTATGAATGGGGTCGCAAGCTCTGTCAGAAACTGAAAGGCATCATTCCGAAACAGATGTATGAGGTGGCCATCCAGGCGGCTATCGGCAGCAGGGTCATTTCAAGGGAGACCATTTCGGCCATGCGCAAGAACGTGCTGGCGAAATGTTATGGCGGCGATATCAGCCGCAAGCGCAAACTGCTTGAAAAACAGAAGGAAGGCAAGAAGCGCATGAAGCAGGTCGGAAGGGTCGAGGTGCCGCAGGAGGCATTCCTTGCCATTCTCAATATCGACGAGTGAGGACTCGGTAGCCAGGAGACGGGCGGTCGGAAAATACTCTCGGGGTTTCTGATGAAAATTCGCCGGAACGAAAAAAAAAGAACGTCGAATATTTTGAGTGGCCTGTTTTTTGCGGAAGAAAAAATGGAGTGGATGTGTATCAGATAAAACCATATAACCATTGTTTATTTTGAACAGTCAACATGAAAAACCGGCTAAAAAACAGTCGAGAGAGTGGTTTGAGGCTCTTGTAATAGCGGCGATTTTCGCAACGTTGCTGAGAATATTTGTTGTCGAATCTTACAGGATTCCAACCGGTTCGATGGAAAATACGCTGCTTGCCGGCGATTTTCTTTTTGTAAACAAATATGTCTACGGCGCAAAAGTGCCGCTTGTGGGGTTCCGGCTTCCTGCAGCCGACAGCGTCAAAAGGGGTGATATCATTGTCTTCAAGTTTCCCAAAGACCGTTCGCTGAACTACATCAAACGTTGTGTTGCCGTCAGCGGCGATACGCTTGAAATCCGGTCTCAGCAGCTCTATGTGAACGGCAGGGTATCCGCTCTGCCTGAGCATGCGCAGTTCATTGGCCAGAAGGTGCCGCCGGGAGCCGCCGATTTCCAGATATTTCCGAAATATTCAAGTTTCAACAAGGATAATTACGGCCCTTTGCGCATCCCCCGCAAAGGCGATGTGATAGATCTCAATGCCGAAACCTACCAGTTGTACAGTTCACTTGTTGCCGATGAAGGCCATGATGTTTCGCTCATGGGGGTTCAGGTCTATGTTGACGGTGTTCCGGCAAAACAGTATACCGTTCAGGATAACTATTATTTCGCCATGGGAGATAACCGCGACAACAGCCTCGACAGCCGTTACTGGGGTTTTCTGCCGGAACGGGACATTGTGGGTGAGGCCATTATGGTCTACTGGTCGTGGGATCCCGGTATTCCGCTGCTGCTCGATCCGCTTGGCAAAATCTTCTCGGCAAGATGGCAGCGGATTGGCCTGATGGTTCACTGAATCGTTGTTTCCATCTGCCGGATTTTCCTGCAGACGAGCGCGGTTGATTCCTGAAGCTTCCGGCGGCTGAACAGCGTTTTTTCAAGCTCCGGAAAAGCGAGGGCAAGTTTTTTGACGCTTATGTGCCGCCGCAGGTTTTGCGGACACTGTTCTGTCGGGGTCATTTCGACCCGGCTGAGCGTTATGGCGTTCATGCCGAACTCCGGCTCGATCGAGCCGATGGTGAGGGTGTGGGTGTTTCCGCTGGAGCCCTGATACCGCTGCTGAACCTGCTCCCTGAACGTGCCGTTCATCCGGACCGAAGCGACGCTGTAGATGGCGAGGTACCCGAACAGGAAAAGCATGCCCGGCGAGAGAAGCAGCGCTTTTATCCAGGATCGAGGGTTGACGTTATGTTCAGGTGAATGGAGGCTCATGGTCAAGGTTCGGGGTGACGTCGGCACGGAACATGATGCGCGCCGGTATTACTAATTCCATGATACAATTTTTTTCTCTTTATTACAGGCAACCCTGTTCGCTCTGTCGATAGCTCCGAAGAACCTTTTTGCAAACCCGTACTCTTTTTATGTCAGTGCAGCCCCGGATTCCCTCGTTTGTTTTCACGCCGCTCATCAGGGAGGTTCACGCCGATACCGAGACCCCTGTTTCAGTCTATCTCAAACTGCAGCGGCCGCATTCATGCCTTCTCGAGTCGGTGGAAGGCGAAGAACGCCTGGCCCGGTTCTCTTATATCGCCATTGATCCGGTCGCCGTGCTCAGAGGCTCCGTAGGCGGAGATGTCACGCTCGAGGTCTTCAACGAACGCTTCAGCAGCCTTAAATCGATTGCTGCCGAGGAGCGCGATCTGCGCAAGGTCATCGACCGCTGTCTGGGTGAGTTCGACACCCTCGAACTGCCGGGTCGCAAGAACGGCTCACCCCGCATGATCACTTCCGGCGTTTTCGGCTATTTCAGCTACGATGCGATGCATCTGGTCGAACGCATACCCAGGCCTCTCCTGCCCGATCCCGCGGGCATGGCTGATATCGTGCTGCTTTTCTGCGATACGCTTGTGGTGTTCGACAACATCATGAGGAAGGTTTTCATCACCACAAACTATCTCGATGGCAGCGACCGGGGCGAGGCCGAAGCGCGCCTCGATGCCATTGCCGAACAGATGCTGCGTCCGCTCAGCCGCGAGGAGGTGGTGCTGAAGCCGGAGCGACCTGCAGAGGTGGTTTCCAACACCACAAGGGATGCGTATCTGGGCAAGGTTGTAAAAGCCAAGGAGTACATCCTGCAGGGCGATATTTTTCAGGTGCAGATTTCCCAGCGCCTGCGTCGCCCGCTCTCCACGCGCCCTTTCGATGTCTACCGGATGCTCAGGACGGTCAATCCGTCTCCGTATCTCTACTATTTCGATCTTCCCGATGCACAGATCGTGGGTTCTTCTCCTGAACTGCTGGTAAAGGTGCAGCGCGACGAGAGCGGGCGGCGCATCGTCGATACCCGGCCCATAGCCGGGACAAGAAAGCGCGGGAGCACCTACGAAGAGGATGCCCGCATCGCCAGGGAGCTGCTTGCCGACGAGAAGGAGTGCGCCGAACACCTCATGCTGATCGATCTGAGCCGCAACGATATCGGCCGTATCGCCAAGGTCGGTACGGTCGAGACCAATGAGATGATGATCATCGAAAAATATTCCCACGTCATGCACATCGTCAGCAATGTGCGCGGCGAACTCCGGGACGATCTGGGAACCATGGACGCCTTCTGGTCGTGCTTTCCGGCAGGTACGCTGACGGGGGCTCCGAAAGTGCGCGCCATGGAGATCATCTACGAACTGGAAGAGGAGAAGCGCGGTATCTACGGCGGTGCGGTTGGTTTTCTGGATTTCAAGGGGAATCTCACCACAGCCATAACGATACGGACCATGGTCGTCAGTGACGGAACCATCTATTTTCAGGCCGCAGGAGGAATCGTGGCCGATTCGAAGCCGGAAAGCGAATATGAAGAGACCATGAGCAAGATGCGGGCCGGACTGACGGCGGTAGAGAACATCGAAGCGTCAGAGGGCATGTATTGATCGGTGTTTTGCAGGAGACGTGTTGTATCGAACGAACAAAACCATACAGGAACCATGAAAAAAAGAGGAAACAGAGTGAAATACCTGCTGCTGCTCCTGCTCGGAATAGCCGTGGGTGGGCTTGTTTTCGCCAACATCGAGTTCAGCTTTTCCGGGCCCGATACCAGTTTCAGGCTGAGCAGCAAGCCGAACTACGCCACGGCGAAAAACAATTTCGAGAATTCCCCGATAGAGACGCTCAGGGATTTCAACGAAGCCTTTGTGCAGATTGCCGAATCGGCAACGCCCTCGGTGGTGACCATTTTTACCGAAAAGACCGTGAACCGCAGGGTTATCAGCCCGTTCGAGTTTTTCGGACGCACTCCCTTCGATGATTTCTTCGGCACGCCGAAAAGCGGCGGTCAGAACTCTCGCAGGGAGGTACAGCGCGGGCTCGGTTCGGGCGTGATCGTCACTTCCGACGGCTATATCCTTACCAGCAATCACGTGATCGACAATGCCGACGCCATCTATATCCGCACTTTCGACAACCGGAAGATCGTGGCTAAAGTCATCGGCGCCGACCCCAAAACCGATCTGGCCGTCATCAAGGTGAGCGACAAGGGGCTTAAGCCAATCCTGATCGGCGACAGCGACAGGCTCAGAGTGGGGGAGTGGGTGATCGCCATCGGCAGCCCGCTGGGCGAGAGCCTCGCCCGAACCGTAACCCAGGGAATCGTGAGTGCTATCGGACGTTCCAATGTAGGCCTTGCGGACTACGAAGACTTCATCCAGACTGATGCTGCCATCAACCCCGGCAACTCCGGCGGCCCCCTGGTGAACATCAACGGCGAGCTGGTGGGCATCAATACGGCGATCGCCAGCCGTACCGGCGGATTCGAAGGCATCGGGTTCGCGGTTCCCTCGAATATGGCCCAGAAGGTCCTCACCTCGCTCATCACCAAAGGCAAGGTTACCCGCGGTTACCTCGGCGTCAGCATTCAGGACATCGATGAGAACATCGCCAGGGGCATGCAGCTCAAGAGCACACAGGGCGTGCTGGTCGGCACCGTCGTGTCGGGCAGTCCGGCGGCCAGGGCGGGTATCCTTACCGGCGACGTGATTCTCGATTTCAACGACCGGAAGGCATTGTCGAGTGTCGAGCTTCGCAACGCCATTGCCGGTCTCTCTCCGGGTTCCATGGCCAAAATCAGGATTCTTCGCGACGGCGAAGTGCGTTTGTTCAACGTCCGTCTGGAGGAGCAGCCCTCCGGTGATGCCGCTTCGCTGCCTGCACAGCAGCAGCAACAGCCGGCTTCCGAAGCGTTCGGGATCCGTGCGCAGGAGCTGACTCCGCAGCTTGCCCGGCAGTTCAAGCTGCAGGAGGGAGTTACAGGCAAGGTGGTCGTCACCGCCGTTGACCAGTCGAGCAGCGCATTCAGTGCCGGCCTGCGTGCCGGGGATGTGATCGTATCGTTCAACAAACAGCCGCTGACCTCTTACGCGCAGTATGCCGGGCTTCTGCGAAAAGTCAAAAGGGGAGACCTCGTTTTTCTGCTCGTGGACCGTCGGGGCAGCAAGGTGTATTTTGCCTTCAATGTGTAAAAGTTTCTTGCCCTGAAGCGTTTAGTGTTGTACATTGCAAGGGAGTAAAGTCAGCCGCAGAGGCAGCTGACTTTACTTTTTTTTGTTGCCATCTGACCTTCCTGCTCCTCCTGAAAACAGCTTCATGGTGATCTGCAGGAAATGGGCTTCTAACCGATCTGTTTATCGCTAACCATTAAGAGCACAAAACATGAGTGACAGAATTTACCTGACCAGAGATGGATACAACCGGCTCAAGGATGAGCTGCATGTGTTGGTTCATCAAACCAGAAAGGAGGTTCTGGAGAAAATCGCTGAAGCCCGTTCTCATGGCGATCTGAGCGAAAACGCGGAGTACGATGCGGCAAGGGAGGAACAGTCGCAGACTGAAGCCCGCATAGCAGATCTCGAAAACAAGCTTTCGACGGCAACCATACTCGATCCCAAGCAGATCAAGACAGACAAGGTGTACATTCTCACCTCGGTGAAGCTGAAAAACCTGCAGGACGAGAAAGAAACGGTTGAATACACGCTTGTCTCGTCCGAAGAGGCCGATTCCGATCTCGGAAAAATATCGGTGCGCTCTCCTGTCGGGCGTTCGCTTATCGGCAAATCCGTGGGCGATAAAGTGCACATCACCGTTCCCAAAGGCGAGCTGCACTACGAGATCCTCGACATTTTCGTGAAGTAAGCCCGTTCAGGCATTCACTTCCTGATATCCGCCAAAAGACATTGCCCTGCACTCCCGATCCGGAGTGCAGGGCTTTTTGCTTGATGACAACAAAACCGGAAGCCAATCAGCATGCCTCTGATGCAGCGCAAAGTTATACTGTCGGAAAAGAGTGATGCCTATCTATCGTGTTCCCGGCAAGCCGAATTTAATGGCTCGGGAAAAACCGGGCTTTTGTTATATTCAGGAGCTTGTTCAACCAACCATCGCTTACTTATGGGTAAACGTCAAATCATCTACCGTCCGGCTCAGATCGGAGGAAACCAGGCTCTTATGAACCGGGAAATCAATCTTGTCACCAAAGAACAGCGCGTCTGGCACGGGGTGGTAACCTCCGTCGGCAGCAGCGAGATCGAACTGAAAGACGCCCGTAAAGGCAAACACACCTTCAGCCTTGAACAGATCGACAAGATCTACGGCGAGGTAAAAACAGATTATTAACATATGAAGCGCACAAACATCGTTGCCGGCAACTGGAAAATGAACCTCACCATTGCCGAGTCCGTGGAGCTTGCATCTGCGGTTATCGCAGAACTGGGAAGCGGCTTTTCAGGCTGCGAGGCAGGTCTCGCCCCAACCTATCCGGCTCTTTTCGAGATCGGAAAACTGCTTGCAGGAGGCCCGCTTTTTCTTGCAGCCCAGAACTGTCATTACGAGAACGACGGTGCGTTCACCGGCGAGGTATCGGCAAGGATGATTCTCGGCGCAGGCTGCAGCTACGTCATTATCGGCCATTCCGAGCGCCGTCAGCTTTTCGGCGAGACCGATGAGGTCGTCAACCGCAAGGTTTCGAAAGCGCTTCAGGAAGGGCTCAGGGTCATTCTCTGCGTGGGCGAAACGCTCGAAGAGCGCGAAAGCGGCATTACCGGAGATGTGGTGACCCGTCAGGTCAGGGCCGGTCTTGCAGGCATTGCGGGCATAGAGGATCTGGTGATCGCCTATGAACCGGTATGGGCTATCGGCACCGGAAAAACCGCAACTTCCGATCAGGCGCAGGAAGTCCACGCACTTATCCGCAGGACGGTCAGCGACCTTTACGGAGCGGAAGCCGCAGACGGACTGCGCATTCAGTACGGAGGCAGCGTGAAGCCTTCGAACGCAGCCGAGCTGTTTGCCATGCCGGACATCGACGGCGGCCTTATCGGCGGAGCGAGCCTGAATGCGGCGGACTTTGCGGCCATAATCAAAGCGGCCTCTTGACGACAACGCTTTTTCATCACCGAATGGTGAACAGGTAAACAGAAAAGGTGCTCCGCAAGGGCACCTTTTCGTGTTTGGACAGATTTTTTTATGGATGTCGGCGACATCATGGCCCGTGTTTCCGGAAGACAGGGCAATTTCCGTTTTTCATTTTCCCTGCGAGCGTTTCATCGAGCAGAAATCCGGACCGCACATGGTGCAGAAATCCTGGTTTTCGACGCTCTGTCCGCTTGCCGCCATGCTTTCGGCGTGCAGCTCCCTTGCCTTTACCGGGTCGAGCGACAGGTTGAACTGGTCTTCCCAGGCGAAGGCATACCGGGCGCGGCTCATCAGTTCGTCCTGCAGCCATGCCGTGGGGTTTCCCTTTGCGATGTCGGCGGCATGCGCGGCTACCTTGTGCACCACAACCCCTTCGCGAACATCGTTGCGATCCGGCAGGCCGAGGTGCTCTTTCGGAGTTACGTAGCAGAGCATGGAACAGCCGTATGCGGCAATCAGTGTGCCGCCGATTGCCGAGTTCACGTGGTCGTAACCGGCCGCGATGTCGGTGGTGAGCGGTCCAAGCGTGTAGAACGGGGCTCCGTGGCACAGTTCGATCTGCTTCCGCATGTTTTCTTCCACGAGATTGAGGGGGACATGCCCCGGCCCTTCTATCATCACCTGCACGTCGTGCTCCCATGCAAGGAGGGTGAGTTCTCCGAGCACTTTCAGTTCGCCGAACTGCGCTTCGTCGTTGGCGTCGGCGATACAGCCGGGCCTGAGGGCGTCGCCGAGCGATACCGCTATGTCGTAGCTCTTCAGTATCCGGCAGATTTCGTCGAAATGGGTGTACAGGAAGTTCTCCCTTTCGTTCGCCTTGCACCATCGGGCCATGATGGCTCCGCCGCGCGATACGATGCCGGTCATGCGCCGGTCTGCGGCGGGCAGGTGCTCCCGGAGGATGCCTGCATGGATGGTGAAGTAGTCCACGCCCTGCTCGGCCTGTTCGATGAGCGTATCGCGGTAAAGCTCCCAGGTGAGGTTTTCGGCGACCCCTCCTGCTTTTTCCAGCGCCTGGTACATCGGCACGGTGCCGATGGGAACCGGTGAGTTGCGCAGAATCCACTCCCTGGTCTGGTGGATGTTGCTTCCTGTGCTGAGGTCCATGACGGTATCCGCTCCCCAGCGGCAGGCCCAGACGGCTTTTTCGACCTCCTCCCCGATGGAGGAGCCCATGGCGGAGTTTCCGATGTTGGCGTTGATTTTTACCCTGAAATTTTGTCCGATGATCATCGGCTCAAGTTCGGGGTGATTGATGTTGGCCGGAATGATTGCCCTTCCTGCGGCAATTTCCTGCCTCACGAACTCCGGGGTGAAGGGTTCGAAGGTTTTTCCGCCTATCGAGAATGCGGCGATCCACTCTTCGAGCCGCTGGTTCTCGCGGATCGACACATACTCCATTTCAGGCGTTACGACACCCTTCCGAGCGTAAGCGAGCTGGGTGAGGGAGCACCCTTCCTTTGCGCGGAGTGGAACTCTCTCGGCTGATGTTTCGTTGCCACGGTCGGTCGCAGGTTCCGTGTTCCCGGAATTGAAGTTCCATCTGTCGCGAACCGGGTCCAGCCCCTTTTCGGGGTCTGACGTTTTTGCCGGATCGGAATAGGGCCCGCTGGTGTCGTAGAGCGTGATGGAGGAAAAGGCCATTCCCCTGCAGGTGTAGGTGTTCGTGAGCCTGAGGGTTCTCATGCCGACTTCTATGGGGTGGATGCACCCCTTTGTATAGGTTTTTTCCGAAGCGTTGCCGTACATGCGGTGCTCCGGGCAGTGGATGTTTTCCGAAGAGGTGTTCATGGCTGTGGGTTACACGTAGAAAAAGAGAGTCATGCCGCCCGGAAGGGAAAGAGAAGCGTCTGAAGGAAGAAAAGCTGCTCCATCTTTTCTTGCGGCAGCATTACCTGCATCAAGTTACAAGGGTTTGATCTCAGCCGCTACCCGGTTTTGTTTATAGCGCATGTTCCGGGACAGGCAGCACCCCCAAGATGACGGATAACTCATGCAAAGCCGCCTTGCGGCGAAGAGCGGAGTATTCCGATACAGGTAGCAGGATAAAGAAAAACCCCATGATTTACAAGGATCGCTCCGTCGAGGTTGCTTGTGCGGCAAGGGGATTTATGTAAATTAAGGGCTTCACGACGGCTATCCGGCAGCAACTGTTATTACCGATTACTTCTATGAAGACCTTGAATCTGATCCGCCTCTCGCTTTTCCAGATGGGTTTCGGCATCATGCTCGGCTTTCTGCACGATACCCTCAACCGGGTGATGACCACGGATCTGGGGATCTCTTCGACCATCGTTTTCGGTCTCATCAGCCTCAAGGAGCTGCTTGCCATTTTCGGAGTGAAGGTGTGGGCCGGAAACATGTCGGACCGTTCGCATATCTTCGGCCTCAAGCGCACGCCCTATATTCTTCTTGGTTTGTTGTGCTGCGTGTTCTCCTTCGTTTTCGCGCCGGCGGCCGCCTATGAGGTGAATATTGCCGGCAAAACCTTTTCCGATCTGTTCGTTGCGGTCGTGACCGATATCGGGCTGCTGAAGCTGGCAATTATCTTTCTTGTTTTCGGTTTCGGCCTTCAGGTGGCAACCACCGCCTATTATGCCCTTCTTGCCGATACGGTGGGGGAGGAGCATATCGGCAAGGTTACCGGAGCGAGCTGGACGCTGATGGTGCTTACCACCATCGTCTCCACCCGCATTGTTGGTTCCTATCTCGATGTTTTCACTCCCGAGCGTCTCATTGCCGTTGCCGAGGTGGGCGGCTCTATCGCCCTCTGCATCGGCCTGTTTGCGGTTCTGGGCGTCGAGAAGCGCAACGCCGAAGTCAGGGCGGGCAAGAGCAAGCACTCCATCAGCTTTTCCCAGTCGATACGCCTGCTTACCTCTTCGCCCCGAACCCTGCAGTTCGCTTTCTACATTTTCATCTCCATTTTTGCGCTCTTCGCCAACGAGATCGTCATGGACCCGTTCGGTGGCGATGTGTTCGGTATGCCGGTAGGTACGACAACAAAGCTTTTCAGGCCGACCATGGGCGGCACCCAGCTTGTTTTCATGCTGCTGGTGGGTTTTCTGCTCAACAGGATCGGCCAGAAACGCGGTGCGCATATCGGTAATTTTTTCGGCATTATCGGCTTCGGCATGCTGATTGCAGCAGGCTTCATGCGCGATGAACAGTTTCTTCGCCTGGCGCTTGTCGTAACCGGCATCGGCCTTGGCGCGGCCAGTGTTTCAAATATTTCCATGATGATGACCATGACTGCCGGCAGGAGCGGTATCTATATCGGTCTGTGGGGAACCGCCCAGAGTCTTGCGATCTTTCTCGGCCATTTCGGGGCGGGCATCATCCGCGATGTGGTCTACCATCTTTCGGGAACCTATGTTTGGGCCTACGCGGCGATATTTATGATGGAAATCATCGCTTTCACGGTTTCCAGCCTTGTGCTGCCGCATATTTCCAAAGAGGCGTTCGAGGCCGAGAGCGAAGCGAAAATCGCAGAGATGCAGATTGCAGGGGAGGCCTGAACGCCATGCCGCTCGACGGAAAAAAAGATCCTGCGGCCCTGAAACATGTGTTCGGGCCGGTATCGTCCAGGCGGCTCGGACAGTCGCTCGGCGTCGACCTGCTGCCCATGAAGAGCTGCACCTGGAACTGCGTTTACTGCCAGCTTGGCCGGACAAAACGCTATGCCACCGAGCGGTGCGAGTTTTTTCCTCCAGATGAGATTCTTGCTGAAATCCAGGAGGCCCTGCATCGTGGCGGGCATATAGACTGGATAACCTTCGTGGGATCGGGTGAAACCCTGCTTTACAAGGGTATCGGGCATCTGATCGAATCGGTGAAAAAGATGACGGATGTTCCCGTTGCGGTGATCACCAACGGGTCGCTTTTTCATCTCGCAGAGGTTCGTTGCGAGCTTATGCAGGCCGATGCGGTTCTGCCCTCCCTGAACGCCGGTTCGGAGGAGCTCTACAACGCAATCGATCGTCCCGCTCCGGGATTTTCCTTCCGGCAGCACCTCGACGGCCTGGTGCAGTTCCGCAGAGAGTACAGGGGAATGCTCTGGGTTGAGGTCATGCTGCTCGGCGGACTCAACGACTCCGATGAAGCCCTGTATGAACTTGCCGGAGCCCTGAAGCAGGTCGCTCCCGATATGGTGCATCTCGTTCTTCCGACACGTCCCGCGCCTGAACAGCAGGTTGCCCTTCCCGGAGACGATCGCATCGAGCGTGCCTTCAGCATCCTTTCGACGGCGGCACCTGTCATGCATCCGGTAAAAGGCAGCATGGATCTCGGCAGTGCATCCGATCTTCTCGAAGCCGTCATGGCCATCGTTTCCCGCCATCCGGTTCAGGAGAGGGAGCTTTCATCCGCTTTGCTTGCCCGTTTTTCCGGCGACCAGGCGGAGGTCGAGCGAACCATGAAGGATCTTTTCGACACAGGCAGGTTCGCTACCCTCGAGCAGGCCGGAGAGATTTTCTGGATCCCCGGCTGATTCTGCTCCGTCTGCCGCCAGGCGGTTGTCGCTTCGAACTGTTTTGAAAAACCGGTTTTTATCGGTATAATCAGGTTATAAATATCGTAACCCTTCAGTAGTACCCTCCCCCTGTTATGGCAGATTTTTTTCATCGTGACCTGCTGGTCGTTTCGGCATGGTGCCTGTGTTCCGGATGTTTTCTTCTCGTCGTGTTTTTCAGAAGCAGAAAGGACAGGATCGATTGATTTCCGTTTGCGGGAAATCATGTGGCAGTTATCTCCGTGAAGTAACAATCTTTTTCGAAAACGCCTTTATTTTTCGTCGGTTATTTGCTATAATTACGTTTACGCTCCTTTAATCCCTCCCCCGAGGCGCTAATCGCTATGATCGATGTTTTCGCTCATGATCTTTTACTGTTGTCCGGCTGGTATCTGCTTGTAGGCGGGATTTTCAGTACACAATTTTTCAGGAACCGAAAAAAAAAGCGGCTCTGATATTTTCCCTCTGTACCGGCTGTCCGGTTCAGTCCTTGCCGTCGTAATCCGCCCAGTTATTCGGCGTTTCATACCAGCGGACCTCCCTGAGCGAAACGCCTTCGGGAAGATGGTTCCTTATCTGTTTGTAGGCCCATTTTGCCAGGCATTCGGCGGTAGGCGGTTCATCGGTAACCAGCACGCGCGAGTTCCGCTTCATGACGAAATCCAGGTCCTCCGGGTCATCCTTCCATACCGCGAAGCCGTGATCGAGCACGTCGTGGATATGTCTCACCATGATCTCTTTCAGGAACTTGAAATCCATGACCATGCCCTCCTCCCCGTCGCCCTTCCTCTCTATAAGCGCACCTTCGACGGTGGCGACAACTACACCGCGATGACCGTGCAGCTGGTTGCAGAACGAAAAGCTGTTGGGCAGCGTGTGGCCGTAATCGATCTCTATTTTTCGTGAAATGCGCATTGTGGCGGAGTGTTCTCTTGAAAATTTCTGTTTTGCATGCAAAGTGTAATAAAAAAATCTTGTTTGATAATACAATCGGCATAATCTTGTGGGGAAATTCCGAGGGTTTTGTTTTTCTTTGCCACCGGAAAATATAATATGCAGAAAGAGGTCGCCCTGAAAAGGGGCTTCTTCGTCTCAGGATTTGTCATGCATGTCGAATTGCACCAGCAGGGTATGAAGAGTATTACGGCTAAAGTCAGCCGGCATGAAAGTGCCGCAGTTCCAGGATTGTTCTATACGGTCAGGGTCAGTTCCCGGGCGCTTCATCCCCGCCTGAAAATGGTTCCCCATGAAGGGCTCGTGGTGGTGGTGCCGCAACGTTACGATATACGTCACGTCGATACGCTTGTCGTTCGCCACTGCGACTGGATAGGAAACGCCATGGCAAGAATCGATAGTGTCCATGCCTCTATGGACCCATCTTCTTCGGCATTGCTCCCTGAAACCGTTGCTTTTCAGTGTACTGAGGATCGCTGGAGGGTGGTGTACCGTAAACAGGAGGGTGCCGTGCGGGTTAAGGTTGTCGAATCGCCGGATGGGGAGCTTGTGCTTCGGGGCCGAATCGAAAATGCGGAGCTTTGCAGGTCGGCTCTCCGGCTATGGCTTAACAGGAGGGCCGGAAGCGACCTTGTGCCTCTGCTCCAGGATCTTGCCGTAAAGCACCGGTTCAGTTTTGAAAAGACTGCCGTTCGCCTGCAGAAATCCCGGTGGGGGAGCTGTACCTCGAGAGGCACCATATCGCTCAATTCCAAACTGCTTTTTCTGCCCCGGCCCCTTGCCGAATCGGTGATGCTGCACGAGCTGTGCCATACCGTTCATATGAACCACTCGGTGGCCTTCAAGGAGCTGCTCACCCTCAGCGATCCCTCCTGGAGAGAGCACGACCGCGAGCTGAAAACGGCATGGAAGTACGTGCCGCGCTGGGTCGAAGCCTGATGGCGGCTGAAAAAGCGTTTTCCCTTTACGCATCATAACTTTCCGGATTCGCTTCCAATCCTTTTCAAGTAATAATAAAAAGCCTTATATTACGCTGTTAACCCTATCCCCAGTTTTCCGTAACGTTGTAACTATGCCCGAACCTCCCCCCGTTGTTCAGTCCATCGTTTCGGTCAATAATGGTCTGCCACTCGGCTGCAGCCGAACGGCAAAGGTGAATTTTCAACTTTAAAGGACACCCGTGCGCCGGTTTCCGGGGCCTTGTCATTTCATTTGTCAGGCTTTATTTCGATAGTACCCCAATTACTCAGGAAATAAGTTGTTGCATGAACATTGTTGATCTTCTCCGCTCATCTTCCCGACAGGGGACACAGGTTTCACGATTCAATATCATTGCTGCGGCAATCATAGGCGCTTCCGGCCATTTCATGCTGTTTTTCGTCTATAAGTACCTGCTGCATAACGATTGGGAGAACCTTCCGGTAAGGCTTGTCGGGGTTGCGCTCTGTATCGGAGTGCTTTTCAGGCTTAAAAACCCGGAGTTCCTGGGAAAGTATTTTGTCTTCTACTGGCACCTCATGCTCATTTACGTACTCCCGTTTATTATTACGCTCTTCCTTCTCAAGAATAATTTTCAGGATCCCTGGCTGAACTGGGAGATTTTCATGATTTTCGTCCTGATGTCTTTCGTGCCGAACTTCGTGATGTTCCTGTTCGATCTGATTGTTGGCGTGGCCATGGCTTTTGTGGCTTTTCTCCTGCTTCCTCCTCCTGTCGAACTCGCCGTCCAGTTCAATGTTTTCCAGTATGGCATCGTTGCTGTTTTTTCGATTTTTGCCGGTTACATGTTCAGCCTGAGCAACATAAAAGGCATTGTCGCCCAGGAAAAAAACACTGCCCTGCAGATGCTTGCCGCCAGTATTGCGCACGAGATGCGCAATCCGCTCGGACAGGTGAAGTTCAGTTTCGAGAAGATCCTGCATGAGCTTCCTGTCGAACATCAGCAGAAAATCGCTGAATATATCTCTTCCGAGGGTCTTGACCGGGTCTATCAAAGCGTTGCACAGGGGAAGATGGCCGTTACCCGAGGAGTACAGATTATCGATATGCTTCTTAACGAGGTTAAGAACAAATCGATAGATAAAACGGCCTTCACCTATTGTTCCTGCGTAGCCGTTACCCGAAAAGCCCTTGATGAATACGGTTATGAATCCGACAGGGATCGCCGGAAACTTACATTCGAATATGACGAGGACTTTTTCATAAAGGTCGATGAAACCTTGTATGTTTTTGTGCTTTTCAATCTCATCATCAATGCCTTTTACTTCATCAAGACGAAGCCGGACGCCCGTATTACCATCCGTATACGAAGCGATGGCGACCGGAACCGGGTTTACGTGCGAGATACTGGGCCGGGTATTCCTCCGGAAAATTTGAGCCGGCTTTTCGAGCCGTTCTTTACATCGGGCAAGAAAGGAGGTACCGGTCTCGGGCTTGCCTATTGCAAACGGGTGATGCGCTCTTTCGAGGGAGATATCGTCTGCGATTCGCTGAAGGGCAGCTATACGGAGTTCATGCTTTCGTTTCCCGCCGTCAGCGAAAAGGAACTTGCCGTTTACAGGAAAAAGACCATCGCAGATCATGCCGAGGTTTTCCGCGATAAACGCATTCTCCTGGCAGACGACGAAGCGGAGGGCAGGGAAATGGCGATGGGTTATCTTAAGCATTTTCCGATCAATATCGATGAAGCTGCAAACGGGAGGGAGGCTTTGGAGATGATCAGGCTGAACCGTTACGATGTGCTGCTGATGAACCTGAACATGCCTGTTATGAATGGCTTCGAGGCTGCCGAGGCCATCAGGGCCGGAAAGGCGGGCGACTCGGCCCTGAATATTCCCATTATCGGCTATACGGCGACTCCCTCCTACATAGCAAGCGCTAAAACCGAGAAGGTCGGTATGCAGGGGCTGATTGCAAAGCCTGTCCGTGAATTCGAACTGATCAGGAGTATCGGATCTGCTTTGAAGAACAGGCCCGTCAACGGCAGCGCCTCTTTTTCGGGTCTTACGGTCATGCTTGTCGATGACGCCCACGTCATGAGGCTTTCAATCCGGTGGATGCTGGAAAAACTGCAGATCAATATTATCGAGGCCGTCAACGGAGAGGGGGCACTCGAACATCTGAAGTACAACAGTTATGCCTGTGACCTTATTCTTATGGATATTCAGATGCCGGGACTTGACGGCCTTGAAACAACCCGGCAGATACGCAATGATCATACGATCTGCGGCCGGGATATTCCTATCATCGGGCTCAGCGGGGAGTCGGACGAAAAGGAAATAGCAAGGGCGCTCGACGCAGGAATGAACGATTATCTTCTCAAGCCGGTCGATCACCAGGTTCTGGTCAACAAGATAGGGCAGTGGGCTAATGCGGAGTTATTGCAATAAACACAATCAATTATCCCGGAAAAGGCTTTTCAGGTTTTCCGGAATTGAAAAAAGGAGTTTTTTGTGGAGTTCATAAAAAAGCTGGTGGAAAAAAAAGGTCCTGAAGAGTCGGATTACGATGCCCTCCATCTTGAAATAGAGCGGATCGGAAGTATGCTGGATCAGCCATCTCCGGCAATCCTTTACGGCGACCTGCTCGATATCATCTCCCCGGTGCTTTCCGTTGAAACCATGCAGGGTTTCGCGTTTCACAAGCCTCATGGTTATTCGGGTGATTATGAGATCATAGATAAAATCTACAGGAACTGGAAATCGACACAAGAGGATCTGAGGCGATGGGATGAATTCTTTCATGCCCAGCAGGCTCCCATAGCTGTCAGAAACCGGAAGAGGTTTTTTCTCGACACTCTCGAATCCTGCAAGGATGACGGTGACGAGCTTCGGGTGCTGAACGTCGGGAGCGGTCCCGGAAGAGATATGCTGGAGTTTTTCCAGAAATATCCCGATACGGATATCTCTTTCGATTGTGTGGATTACGACAAGGAGTCCATTGCCTACGCGTCGGAATTATGTTCGACCTATCTCGACAGAATCAGGTTTTTTCATAAAAACGTGTTCAGGTTCACGCCCGACCGGAAGTACGACATCATCTGGTCGGCCGGTCTTTTTGATTATCTGGATGACAGGAAATTCGTCTATCTGCTCGTAAAATTGCGGGCATATCTTGCGACCGGAGGGCGGCTCATAATCGGCAATTTCTCGAACCGGAATCCGACGAGAAAGTATATGGAGCTGTTCGGCAAATGGTTCCTCTATCACCGGAGCGAGCAGGAACTTGCAGCTTTAGCAAAAGCCGCCGGAGTTCCAGAAGAGCAGGTTACGGTCTACTGCGAGCCTTTGGGGGTGAATCTCTTTCTGCATCTCGGCCATGCCTGACAGCTGCTTTGCGAGCTGCGTGGTGCCGGTGTGGCTTTTTTTTGCACTCCCCTCAGCGGTATCGTTTTTTTGCCATCAGGTCGAGGCCTGAAAAAAAAACCGCCAGCAGGAACACGATTATTCCCCCTGCAAGCGAAAGCATCGATGCCGCCAGAGCGGCGGCCGTGTTGTGTCGAGCCCATACGAACGCGACGGCAACGCACCAGGAGATGACTGAAAAGAATACAGTGAGAGGCCTGAACGGACGGATAACGGATGGTATCGCCGCCGCGGCGAAGGCTGCCCCCAGAAGAAGCCACCAGGTGATGTCGAGAAAAAAGCTGTTGTTCACGATTTCATGTTCGGGAGTTGCTGTCTTGTTTCGAAAATAGGCATCCCTGCCGGAAAAAGCGCCATACGGAGCCGTTTTTTTTCGCTCCGGGGGTTCCGTGCCGGTGAACGGGGCTGTTTGGCGTGAACCGTTTGGTGCACGTGACGGTTATTGAAAAAAAACTGCTTGACTATGCATATCGGGGTTCCCAGAGAGATAAAAAAGCTCGAAACGAGGGTTGCCTGTACTCCTTCGGCAGTGCGGCATCTGGTCAGCGGCGGGCACCGGGTCATGGTGCAGTGCGGAGCAGGTCTCGACAGCGGCTTCAGTGACGACAAGTACCGCAGGGCTGGCGCCGTGATGACGGAAAGCAGCGAAGAGGTCTGGCAGAGCGAACTGGTCGTGAAAGTGAAGGAACCGCTGGAAGAGGAGTTCCGCCATTTCAGGAGCGACCTTATTCTTTTCACGTTTCTGCATCTTGCCGGAAATCCATCCCTTTTGCAGGCGCTGCTCGATTCCGGTGTGACGGCAATCGCCTATGAAACGGTTCAGGATAACGGGAGGTTGCCGCTTCTTGCTCCTATGAGTGAAATTGCCGGCAAAATGAGTGTGCTGATGGGCGGTTATTATCTGGCTCACCAGCACGGAGGAGAGGGCATTCTGCTTGGAGGGGTTCCCGGGGTGCTGCCGGCAAAGGTCTCCGTTCTCGGAGGTGGGTCTGCAGGAATGCAGGCTGCCAGAGCGGCTGCATCATGCGGAGCTGATGTGACGGTACTCGAACTCGACCAGGAGCGCATGCGCTTTCTGGAAGCCGCCCTGCCGCCCCAGGTGCATACGCTTTATTCCACCGAGCAGCATATCGACGAGCAGCTTTCTTCGGTAGACCTGCTGATCGGAGCGGTGCTCGTTCCCGGCGCCGCTGCCGCGAAGCTCGTGACGCGCAGCATGCTCCGGTCGGTTAAAAAAGGGGCGGTTTTCGTGGATATCGCCATCGATCAGGGAGGGTGTTTCGAGACCTCCAGAGCCACGACACACGATGCTCCGGTGTTTATCGAAGAGGGCGTCATCCATTACTGCGTCAGCAACATGCCCGCGGCATATCCCCGAACCTCCACGGAGGCGCTTTCAGGCGCGACGCTTTCCTGCATCCGGAGGATTGCCGATCTTGGTTTTGAAAGTGCCATGGTGATGATGCCGGGGCTTGCCGGAGGGTTGAATATCTGGAAAGGCACCGTCACCCATCGCACGCTTGCCGATTCCCTCGGCCTCTCTTTTACCGAGAACCCTTTCCTGTGAAATTCCCCCTCAGGGTATCAGCAGCTTGAATCCGGTAAGAGGATCAGGCTGCCGGGACGCAGTGTTCTCAAGAAGCTCGGTCATGACTACCTCCATGACATGCCAGACACGAACGCCATTCCGGATGCATCCTGTAACGGTGTTTTCCTCGCGTCCGCAAGCCATGTGCAGATGCAGAACGGGGGATCCTTCGTCATCAGGGAAGATGGTTCCTGTTCCGGTGATCTCGTGTGCATCGTAGAGTTCGTGCGTCATCGGCATGACCGGAAGTCCCCGGCTCTCTTCAGGTCCCACGACAAGGCGGCTTCCCTTGTCTGCGCCGCCGATGATGATGAGCTGCGCCCGTTCGACAGCATGATCGCGTGCGAATTTTTCAAGCTGTTCATGCACCGTTTCACCGTCTTCAAGACGGATGACGAAGATTCGGCCGTGGCGAGCTTCAGAGTATTTCATGGGGTTTTCGGTTCGTTGTTCCTGCGGTTTTTTCTATTGCCTCGTTCCTTTTTCATCGGGGTTCAGCCGGTAGATTCCCCAGTTGAGATATGCGGCGAAAAGCCCCCAGCCAAGGTAGGGGATGAGTAGTGTTCCGGCAAGGGTATTGACCTGAAAGAACAATGTCATCACCACAATGAGCGTCAGGTCGATAACGAGAATATCGAGCAGTGCGGCAAGGATTTTTTTCCGGCCAAAAAAGAGTCCTGTCCAGCTGAAACTTGCCGCGAAGTGGATCAGCAGGAAAAACGTGACCGGAATGAGATTGCTTTTTTCGGGTGAAAGGAAATAGACGATCAATGCTGAAAAAATAAGAATGTAAAGCAGGCTCCAGACCGGCCCGAATACGTTTTTCGGCGGTGTGAAGGGGGGCTTTTTCAGATTGTCGTACCAGGTAGCCATAAGCGGGAAACTGCTTCAGAAAGATGGCCCGTCCAGTTGGACGGATTCCGTTGCCATTCTTCATTACAAGAGTTTCCCGTTCGAAATGGTTCCTTGCCCGGCAGAACTTTTTTTGTTTCTGCCGGGCCAAGCGAACGGGGGTTCTTACATGTCGAAAAACCGGATCTGCAGGTTTTCGTCGGGCTGTTCGCTGAGGCTGTATCGCCCTTTCTTGGATACGGAGAGCCCTTTTTTGTCTGCAGCCGGAATGAGACTCGCTTCGATGCTGTCGGCATTTTTTTTCGGGCAGTCGCTGTTGAAGAAAAGATGCATGACCGACCCGGTTTCGCCGAACTGCAGAAGAAAATCGCTGTGGTTTACGAAAACGAGATCTTCGTATGCATAGGTGACCTCATGGCCGAGCTCTTCGAGCAGCTGCATGACGGTTCCGAGAGGACGTAATGATGTTTCCATAGGTTCAATGGTTCTGGTTTGTGCATGAAAAATAGGCAGGATTCGGGCAGTTTTCCATATCGGTCATTCGTAACGATTCAACCACCTTCTCGGCTCCGGGGAGTGGCGAGAGGTTGATCAGGTTTCTGAGCAGCGCCATGTTGAATCCCTGAATACAGCGACCTCCGATTTTCATGAGAGGGCGTTTGATGAGTATCGGATTGCTTATCATGGCCTCAAGTGCTTCGTCCCTGCTGTAGGCTTGAGGATCGGTTTCGCCGGATTTTACCGATGGCGCGGCCGGGTTGAAACATTCGGCAACCGGTTTTTCCCCGAAAAAGCACCCGAGTTCCTCTTTTGTCCATGGATATTCGAGTAAATTCACAGTTTCGACTTCATGTCCCGAAAGCTGAAGCATGGCTCTCTGCCGCTTGTTGTTGCGGCATCCGGGTTTCTCGAAAAAGAGAATGGTGTTCATGTTTTTTCAGGTTACGGAGGTTTATTCACTTCTATAGTAAGGCAAATATTTTATATTTTATAAATAATGAAGATCATTTAATGAATAAACCGAATAAAATAATGTAAAGTTCCGGTTTTGTAACAATCAAAAAAAGGAGAACAGTATGGCAGAGAGCAATATGCAGGCATGGGAAAAGGTTCTTGAGTATGCGTCGGTGCCGCTGCACGGAACCATGTCGCGCAAAATCCGCAAAGGGGTCAAACTGCAGATTAACGAGGGGCAAATCTATGAGAATGCCGTTCTTTTCATCAGCGATCTGTTTCTTCGTGTAACCGAAGAGGGTGCGGACGGGCTGGCGGTCAATACCTACTACGACATGAAGGCGGTTGCAAGCATCAGGACATACAGCAGCAAGGATTGAAGAGGTAAGCGGTGGGCTGTAAGCGGCGAGTGGCGGGCAGTGCGCAGTGGGCAGGAAATCGGTCTCCAGGCGCTCCCGCCCACTGCCTGCACCGCAGAAATATCCTTTTTCCGCCGCTTACGTTCTTTCAGGGTTTTCCCGCTGTACCGACGGAATGAAGTTCTTTCCTTTGCCTATTTTCGGCAGGCCGAGCAGTTCTCTTGCGCGGTCGAGGGCGTCGTCGATATGTCCGAAAACATTATTTTCCCCGATTTCATCGTAAATGCCGTACTGCTGCATGGCAAAAAGCGGCTGGGCATGCACTCCTGAAAGAATCAGATGTGTTGCTGTCTTTTTTGAATCGGCGTGCAGTTCCCTGAGCATGTTGAGGCCGGTTGCGTCGATCGAAAGGACGTTTCTCATGCGGATGATGCGGATCTTCGGCGCTTTTTCCACGATATGCATGGCATCCTTGAACTTCGAAGCCGCACCAAAGAACATCGCTCCGCTTATTTCGAACACTTCGACGCCATCAGGAACGCTTCTCGTTCTGATGGTGTTCGGGTCGTCCTCCTCTTCCCGGTCCTTCAATTCACTGGTAATGATATTGACATTGGCGATACTTGCCATGTGCTGCATAAAGAGAAAAACCGAAAGCAGCATGCCGATTTCAATGGCAACAGTCAGGTCGAAAACAACGGTCAGGCCGAAAGTCGTCAGGAGAACCACGACGTCGCTTTTCGGGCTTTTGAGCAACTGGCGGAATACATGGTGTTCGCTCATGTTCCAGGCGACCACGATGAGGATGGCGGCAAGTGCAGGCATCGGTATGAGCTTCGCCCATTTTCCGAACAGCATCATGATCAGCAGCAGGGTCAGCGCGTGAACCATGCCTGCAACCGGTGTCCGGCCTCCGTTTTTGACGTTGGTTGCCGTGCGCGCGATGGCTCCGGTTACCGGAATGCCCCCGAAAAGCGGGGAGATGATGTTTGCAACACCCTGAGCGACCAGTTCCATGTTCGATTTGTGCCGGCTGCCGATCATACCGTCGGATACGACGGCTGAAAGCAGGGCCTCTATAGCGCCGAGCAGCGCAATGGTGGTGGCCGGCATGATGAGCTGTCTGATGGTGGCAAAATCCAGGACTGGAAGCGACGGCGCCGGAAGGGTGGAAGGAATCTCTCCGAAGCGCGACTCGATGGTTGCAACATCGAGCTTGAAGTAGTGCACCAGAGCGGTTGCCGCAACGATGGCGATGATCGATCCCGGTATCTTTTTGGAAACCTTCGGCCAGAAGAGGATAATAAGGAGCGAGAGCATGCCGACAAGAAAACTTTCCGGGTTGATGGTCGAAAGATGGCTTCCGTAGGCAACCCATTTATCGATAAAGCCGGCAGGAACCTTATCGATGGCAAGTCCGAGAAAGTCGCTGATCTGGCTTGAAAGGATGATGACCGCGATGCCGCTGGTGAAGCCTACCACAACCGGATAGGGAATGAACTTGATGAGCGAGCCGAACTGGGCGAACCCCATGAGCATGAGGATGACGCCGGCCATGATGGTCGCGATCATGAGGCCGTTGACGCCGTATTGTTCTACGATGCCGTAAAGAATGACAATGAAGGCCCCTGTCGGACCGCCTATCTGTACCCTGCTGCCGCCGAGAAACGATATGAGAAAACCTCCGATAACCGCAGTGATGAGGCCCTTTTCCGGCGATACTCCTGATGCGATGGCGAAGGCGATCGCAAGGGGAAGGGCGACAATGCCTACAAGAATGCCTGAGGTGACATCGCGGGAAATCTGCTGCGGGGTCAATTCCGAAAGAACGCTGAAGAGCTTGGGTTTGAACATGGCGAGGCTGAGGTGATGGAAATGAACCGTTGATGTTTTGGTTTTGGAAAGGTTAAATGAGAAATTCTATATAACTGTTTCACCCTTGTCATTCAACCCTTTGGGGGCAGGTGGCGCAGAAAATGTTGTAATTTTTCCAACCAATCCGGCAATCACGAGTGAAAACCCCGCATACGTTCAATACCGTCAGGGACCTTCTCCTTTCGCAGCCGCTGACGGTCGATGTCGAAATCGAGGACGCCTGGTCCGGACCTTTCGCCGTAAAGGGTCTTGAGTTCGAGGGTGTGGCGCTCTACGCAGGGGTTTCGGGTTTTTCCCGGCTCTCCCTCGAACTGGCCCCTTCCGAGGTGCTGATCTATGAGAACATGTTTCTTTCATGGATCCGCAGGCTGCTTGAAAAGGAGCGGTTCTGTATGGTTGAGCGGTTTATTGATCATGCCGTGGTCATGCTTTTTTCGACGGCATTCGGTTCCGAAGATCCTTTTCTCGATGCTCTGCAGGTATCCAGAATACTTGGCGAAAACGACGAGCCGGGTTTCAGACCGGCTATCGGCGTTGCCTCGGGAACCGTCGTTGCAGGTTTTACCGGTTCACCGGGAGAGTACATCCCGTCGGTTTACGGAAGGCCCCTGATGCTCGCGGCCGGGTTTGCGGCGATGAAGCCTGCCGGAGATTTTGCGGCAAACATTACCTTTTCCGAGGATGACTGGCGCGGGCATTCCCTCGACAGGGTTTTTCCGCCGGTCGAGTACGACCATCCCGAAAAAGGCAGGGTGCGTCAGCCCCAGGTCTGGAGGCTCGGTGAAACAAGGCTTGTCGATATTCCCGGTACCGGAAAGGTTGCCGTAAGGGATATCGCGAATTTCATCCACTGGATGTCGGACAGTACGGCCGAGAAAAAAGCCAAAGAGTGGTTCAGTCTTATCCGTTCGAAAGGCTATTATAAAAAAAACCGTTAGTTACCCTTCTTTTTGGATTATTTGCGAATCATTATTACTCTTGTTTATATCTTGTTTTCAGCTGGAACCAGCCTGTTTTTACAGCAATCCACCCATTCCACAAACAATCTCGAAGAACAATCATAAACGTGCACAACCATGCCTACAACGAAAGAGAACCTGAAGGAAGCATTTGGCGGTGAGAGCCAGGCAAACCAGAAATACCTTGCTTTCGCCAAGGAGGCCGAGCGGGAAGGTTTTGTCAACGTCGCCAAGCTTTTCAGAACAACCGCACAGGCCGAGCTGATCCATGCAGAAGGCCATCTTGCCGCTCTCGGAGGCATCGGTTCGACCGCTGAAAACCTGCTGACCGCAATCGGAGGAGAGACCTACGAGCATACCGAGATGTATCCCCCCATGCTTGAACAGGCAATAGCCGAAGACCACCCGGCAAAGCGCATGTTCGCTTTCGCCGTAAAAGCCGAACAGGTGCATGCCGAACTCTACCGGAAAGCCATGGACGCGGTGCAGAACGGTCAGGATATCACCGCAACCGAAGTATGGCTCTGCCCCATCTGCGGTCATATCGAGCTGGGCAATCCTCCGGAAAAGTGCCCCATCTGCGGAGCGAAATCGTCGGTGTATGTTCAGGTTTGATTCTTTTCCGGATATTTGCATGAAAAGGCGGTTGAAAAGACCGCCTTTTCGCTTCTTTACCTGCCTGATATTTTGTAACTAAAATAAAGGGCCCGCTCCTGCAGGCGCAATGATCTTCTGCTCCGGCCGAAAAGCCGCAATGGTTTGTGCGGACCCCCCTGAAACAGTTGGCGATTTGAATCCGCAGTTTTTTTATGCACGAATTTGATTTTCTCGGCGAACTGGTGCTTATCGGTGTACTGGCAATCGCCATTATCCTGATTTTTCAGCGGCTCAGGATTCCGCCGGTCATCGGTCTGATTTTTACCGGTATCGTTCTCGGCCCTTCCGGCATCGGCGCCGTGTATGACGAGAAGCTGATCGGAACGCTTGCCGAGCTGGGTGTGATTCTGCTGCTCTTTACCATCGGGCTGGAGTTTTCCGTAGAAGAGCTCAAAAGACTGAAAAAAATCGTGCTGGTTGGCGGGGTCGTGCAGATTCTCGTTACCGGACTTGCCCTCAGCTGTCTGGCCTACTGGTTTCTTTACAGTATCGGCAAATCCATTACTGTCGAGGCGGCAATATTCATGGGTTTCACGTTTTCCGTCAGCAGTACGGCTATCTGTCTGAAAATACTTACCGACCGCGAAGAGCTGGCACTGCCGCATGGCAAGATCGCTCTCGGCATCCTGATTTTTCAGGATATAGCCATCGTTCCGCTGATGATCGGCATCAACTTTCTCAGCCCCGATGTAACTCCATCCGTCGAGAATATTTTCAGAAAAGTCGGATTCATACTGCTTTTCGGCGCCGTTATTTTTACCGGTTTCAGGCTTTTCATGCCGCGAATGGTGCGTTTGATCGCTTCGCTGCATGCCCGGGAGGTGCTCGTTATCGGGGCGCTGGTCATCTGTTTCGGGGCAGCTTATCTGACGTCGCTTGCCGGCCTCTCCCTTGCACTTGGTTCTTTTGTCGCCGGTATGGTGATCGCGAGTACCGACGAGAGCCACCAGATCAGTATCACCATTGATCCGTTCCGTGAGGCGTTCACCAGCATCTTTTTCATCTCTGTCGGTCTCCTGCTCGACGTGAAGGTGATCAATCTGCCGCTTTTTGTTTCAATCGCTCTCGGCGTCCTGTTTGTCAAGGGCCTGCTTGTTGCCGGCGTGTCGCTTTTTCTCGGCTACTCTCTTCGGGTAAGCATGATGGCCGGTATGGCGCTTGCCCAGATCGGAGAGTTCTCCTTTGTGCTGGCGGAATCCGGCCTGAATAACAGGATCATCACCAACGAGGTGTTTCAGGCCATGCTCGCCATTATCGTGGTGACCATGATCGTCACTCCGGCCATGATCGCAATCGCTCCCAAGGTTGCCGATCAGGTCGCTCCTGTACTGGGTTTCATTCCGCTTCCGAACAGGGATTCCGGAGCCGTCCCGGTCCGCCCTGCCGACAGCACCATCATCTGCGCGGGGGAGATTCACGCGGCAATCATCGGCTTCGGCGTCAACGGGCAGAATGTCGCAGCGGTGCTGCATGCGACCAATATCTCCTATTCGGTGCTCGAGGTTGACCGTGAAATCGTCAGAACCATGCGCCGCAAAGGTGAGCCGATCTATTACGGCGACTGTACGGAGAAGAGATCGCTTCTGAGGGCCGGGATCGATCATGCCCGTGCCGTTGTGCTCGGCATATCGGACAACGGCGCTGTGCGCAAATGCATTCCGGTGATCCGTGAAATCAACCCCAGGGCGTTTGTCATCGTAAGGGCAAGAACGCTCGACGAGGTTGACAGTCTCTATAAAGCGGGAGCCGATGTTGTTGTGACCGAAAAGTTTGAAACCTCCATCCAGATCTTTTCACAGTTGCTCAACCATTTCACCGTCGATCCGGAACTGATTCTCGAACAGCAGGAGATCATCCGCCGTGAATGCGAAAAGATCTTCTTCGAAACGCCTCCCGCCGCACCTTCGAGGCAGTTCTAACCGCACATGCACGCGGTGGTTCGCCCTGATGCCCATATGCCGCCGCGTGCATGATATTTTCGTAACAATCACGGGATTCCTTTTGTATATTTTAAATTGCCTTTCGGTTAATCTCTGCAGTTCGTTATAACTTCAGCAGTATCGTTATGGAGCAATCTCTCCCGCCTCTGGCCACCGACAAGTTCAGGACCTACCGTCAGCAACTTCTTGAACAGCTCAATGCCGCCACCACCTCGGAAGTCAAGCGTGCGCGTTACGAGCTCGAGCTCATGGAGAAGAGCCATTTTGTCGATCTCAACGGTATTGTACATCATTACCACGATTCCGGTCCCGCCGATGCGAAAACGGTTGTGGTGCTCATTCACGGATGGGATTGCTGGTGGATGTGGTGGCATCACGTCATCAGGGATCTGAACAGCCGGGGAATCAGGACCATCGCCTACGACATGCGAGGTCACGGCTGGTCGGACAAGGATCCCCGGAACCACTACCACATCGACTTTTTTGCGCAGGATCTCGGCCTGCTTGTCGACAGGCTCGGCCTCGAACGGTTCCACATCGCAGCGTTTTCGTTCGGTCCTTTTGTCGCGCTCGACTATGCCCGTTCGGCTCCCGGACGGATTCTTTCGATGACCTTTTTCAATTTCGGTTATTTGCCGAACAACGCCTTTATTTCAGTCGTGGCTCCAGCCTCGCTCACCTTCATGTTCAACAACCTGCTGAGGGGTCTGACCTGGTGGCTTCCCGCATATATTTTCGCCCGTCTTGTGCTTGCAAAGAACACGGTCATGCTGCACGATATTCTCATCGGTTTCAAGAGCCTCGGCCTCTGCGCGCCTGAAGCCATCGAGCAGACGACTCGCCAGATCACCTCTTTTGAAATTACGGATTCGGTGCCCGATATGGTCAGGGCCGTCGATATGCCGGTGCTGTTTGTCGCCGGTGAAGGCGACGCCATCATGACCTGTGAGAATACCCGCAGACTGCAGGAGATGACCGAGAAGGGGAGTTACGTGTGCGTGCCGGAGTGCGGCCATCTCATTACCATGGAGCTTCCCGATACGGCTTCCGAGCTGATTCTCAGGCAGGTGCTTCAGAGTTGAGCCGCCTTACTGTTCAGGCGTTTTTTGCCGCATCGATGAATGCCCTGATTTTTTCGGGGCTTTTGATGCCGGGAGAGCATTCAACGCCGCTTGCGGTGTCTACCGCCCAGGGTCGTGTCAGCTGCACTGCTGAAGCTACGTTTTCAGGGTTGAGGCCTCCGGCAAGGATTGCGTAGCCGAATCCCCTGAGCTCTTCGAAGATCGCCGCCGCCATCCCCTGTTCTATCCGCTCGCCGGTGCCGCCCTCCATTTCCGGCCGGTAAGCATCGAAAAGGAAACTGTTGACCCCGCTTTCCCGGGCAAATTTTCTTACCATTGCGATATCAAAGCCGGGTTCCGGACGAAAAACCCGGATAACCCTGACGCTGGTGACGGCCCTTGCGGTTTCCGCCGTATAGCGGCTGGAGTGCAGCTGGGCAGCCTGCAGCCGGCATCTGGTGCAGATCGAGTTGATTTCCAGGGGGGAGTGTTCAACGAAGATTCCCGTGCAGGCGATGAAGGGCGGCAGTTCCGCAATGATTGCCGCCGCATCTTCAGGCCCGATATTCCGGGGGCTTTGGCTGCTGAAATTGAACCCGAGCGCATCCGCTCCCGCCTCGCAGGCGCAGAGGGCATCTTCAAGGCTTCTGATGCCGCAGATTTTGACTTTGACCATAACTGAAACATAATGATTTGCCGGAATATAAGCCTGTTCGAACAAGAAAACAGCATGCGGGATTTCCTGAAGCGTCACGACCTTCTCCGGATTTATGCCGTATTGTGATTTTCCGTTATTATCCGTATTATCAGGGCCTGCATGTAACGGTGGGGCGTCGCCAAGCGGTAAGGCATCGGCCTTTGGAGCCGACATCCGCAGGTTCGAATCCTGCCGCCCCAGCATGTAATCAGCAAGATCAGTCCGATCCGACTGATCTGACCGATCGGAACGTAAACAGAAAAGGCAGCCTTAGCGGGCTGCCTTTTCTGTTTTGCTGATGGTGCATCAGTAGCGGTAATGGTCGGGCTTGTAAGGACCTTCGACAGGAATGCCGAGGTAGTCGGCCTGTTCCTTCGAAAGGGTCGTCAGTTTGACGCCGAGCTGTCCGAGGTGCAGTCTTGCGACCTCTTCGTCAAGCTCTTTCGGCAGGCGGTAGACGTCAATGGCATACGCTTTCGTCCAGAGCTCGATCTGGGCGAGGGTCTGGTTGGTGAAGGAGTTGCTCATGACGAATGACGGGTGACCGGTAGCGCAACCGAGGTTCACCAGACGGCCTTCGGCAAGCAGGTAGATCGAATTGCCGTTCTCGAAAGTGTACTTGTCGACCTGCGGTTTGATGTTGAGCTTTTTCGCTCCGGCATAGGCGTTGAGCATCTCGACCTGGATTTCGTTGTCGAAATGGCCGATGTTGCAGACGATGGTTTCGTCTCGCATCTGCTTCATGTGTTCCAGGGTGATGACATCCTTGTTGCCGGTGGTGGTGACAAAAATGTTGCCCTCTCCGACGGCCTCTTCCATGGTGGTTACTTCAAAACCTTCCATCGATGCCTGCAGGGCACAGATCGGGTCGATTTCGGTAACGATCACCCGCGCGCCGTAAGAGCGCATGGAGTGTGCGCACCCTTTGCCGACGTCGCCGTAGCCGAGCACCACAACAACCTTTCCGGCAATCATGACGTCCGTGGCGCGCTTGATGCCGTCGGCAAGCGATTCGCGGCAACCGTAAAGATTGTCGAATTTGGATTTGGTGACCGAGTCATTGACGTTGATGGCAGGGAAGAGCAGTTCGCCTTTTTCCATCATCTGGTAGAGGCGGTGAACGCCGGTGGTGGTCTCTTCCGACACGCCTTTCATTTCCGCGGCTACCTTGTGCCAGCGCTGCGTATCTTCGGCGTACACCTCACGGAGCTGCTGGAAGAGTGCTTTCTCTTCGGCGTTGCCGGGAGCTTTTTCGAGCAGTTCGGGGCTGTTCTCGATCTTGTAGCCGAGGTGGATCATGAGGGTTGCATCGCCGCCGTCGTCAACGATGAGGTTCGGGCCTTTGCCGCCTTCGAACTCGAGGATCTGGCGGGTGCACCACCAGTACTCATCGAGGGTTTCGCCTTTCCATGCAAACACCGGGATGCCAGCCTTGGCGATAGCCGCGGCTGCATGGTCCTGGGTCGAGAAGATGTTGCAGCTCGCCCAGCGAACCTCGGCTCCGAGGTCCACCAGCGTTTCGATCAGCACGGCAGTCTGGATGGTCATGTGCAGCGACCCGGTAATACGGGCGCCTTTGAGGGGCTTCTGGCCGGCATACTTCCGCCTTGTGGCCATCAGGCCGGGCATCTCTTTTTCAGCGATCTCTATCTCCTTGCGCCCCCATTCGGCAAGGGATATGTCCGCTACTTTATAGTCAAGCACTTCCGCTTCGATTGTCATAAGAGTCGATTGGTTTTGAATGGTATTGTCTTCAGAGTTCTCAGGCCATGCCGAACGCTTTCTTCAGTTCTTCGACCTTGTCGGCTTTTTCCCACGGGAAGATGTCGCGGCCGAAGTGTCCGTATGCTGCAGTTTCCTGATAGCACCAGCCGTGAGGTCTGTCGAGATTGAATCGTCTGATGATCGCTGCCGGACGAAGATCGAAGATCTTTTCGGCTTTTTCCTGGATTTCAGCATCGGAAAGGCCGTTTTTAGCGGTGCCGTGGGTATTGATGTAGATCGATACCGGGCGGGCTACACCGATGGCATAGGATACCTGAACGGTGCATTTGTCGGCCAGGCCTGCAGCCACAATGTTTTTTGCGACGTGGCGGGAGGCGTAAGCCGCGCTGCGGTCAACCTTCGAAGGATCTTTGCCGCTGAACGCGCCGCCACCGTGAGGGGCTGCTCCGCCGTAGGTATCGACAATGATCTTGCGTCCGGTCAGGCCGGTATCGCCGTGAGGTCCGCCGATTTCGAAACGGCCGGTGGGGTTGATGTGGAACTTGGTGTTGGCGTCGAGCATGTCTGCGGGAATGACCACTTTCACCACATTCTCGATAATGTCTTTCCTGATCACGGCCTGGAACTCCGCTTCGCTCATGCCTGCCGGTTCCGGATCGTGCTGGGTCGAAACCACCACGGCGTCGACGCGGGCTACTTTGTCATCGATGTATTCGAGGGTCACCTGGCTTTTCGCATCGGGGCGGAGGTAGGTCATGATTTTGCCTTCCTTGCGGATTTCGGCAAGTTTCTTGACGAGCTGCTGGGCGAACTGGATGGCGGCAGGCATCAGCTCGGGAGTTTCCGTGCAGGCGTAACCGAACATCATGCCCTGGTCACCGGCTCCGACACGGTCGAACTCGTCGGCAATCTCTTCCTTGCGGTCAACGCCCCGGTTGATGTCGGGTGACTGGCTGTGCAGGGCGGAGAGCACGCCGCAGGAGTTGGCTTCGAACATATACTCGCCTTTGGTGTAGCCGATTTCGGTAACAACCTTGCGGGCGATTTTCTGGATATCGACAATACCTTTGGTGGTGACTTCGCCGCCGACGATAACCTGACCGGTGGTGACGAAGGTTTCACATGCTACACGTGAATTGGGATCCTGACGGAGAAAATCATCAAGCACGGCATCGGAAATCTGATCTGCAACTTTGTCCGGATGTCCTTCTGATACGGATTCAGAGGTAAAGAAATACCTTGACTGTGACATGGTTCTGGTAATGGTTTGGTTAAACGAACAACAGAAACAACTGGGAAAACAGCTTCAGGAAAAGAATTTTCAGTGAACGGGAGTTCAATGGGAGAGACTCTGGACACGGAAAAAATTTCCTCAGGCAACCGGAAAGGGTTTTCCCGGAAGAGCCTGCGGCACCGTGTCCATAGGTAATGGGGATGCCGTTGCTTGACAAAGCAAAAATGTAAGCAATCGGCTGCATTCATGCAACAACTCTCTTATCGCACCCGTATTTCCGAATAGTCGCCGATGTTGATTTCGTGCGGATTGCCGCTGATCGATGCATTGTTGCCGACAATGGAGTGGTCGATCATGATGTGGCTCACCCGCGCATCGTTGCCGATAATGGAGTCCCTGATGATGGCATCGGAGACCACGGCATGTTCTCCGATGGTGGCATTGGGTCCGATGATGGCGTTTTCGACCGATGCGTTTTTCGCGATGAAAACAGGGTCGTTGATGATGCAGCCGGGGTACTGTTTTGTTCCGGGCTGATTCTCGAGAAGAAGGGTTTTGTTGGTCGAGAGCAGGGTTTCCGGTTTTCCGCAGTCGTACCATCCCTCGACGGCAAAGGTGGTGAATATCTCGCCCTGTTCGATCATGAGCTGCAGGGCATCGGTGAGCTGGTACTCACCCTTTGTTTTCATTTCGTTCTCGATTATGTGATCGATCGAGGAGAAAAGTCCTTCCGAATGCAGGAGGAAGTAGAGGCCTACTATGGCAAGATTGCTGACCGGTTCATCCGGTTTTTCGACCAGCTTCAGGATTTTTCCGTTTTCCGTCACCGCAACGCCGAACCGCCGGGGATCCTTCACTTCATGAACCCCGAGAGAGGATACCGGGCTTTTGAGCACAGCCTGCAGATCGACGTCGAAGATCGTGTCGCCGAGAATGATGAAAAGAGGTTCATCCTTTTTTACATGGGGTTTGCACATCCAGAGGGCATGGGCCAGGCCGAGCCGTTCGGACTGGTTCACGAAGGTGAACCTGATGGAGTAGTTTTTTCTCAGCCACTCTTCGACCATGTTTCCGAGGTATCCTACAATGACGATCGCCTCGTCGATGCCCGCGTCGATGAGTTTGTCCATGATATGGCCGATAATGGGCTTTCCCGCTACGTTCAGCAGTACTTTGGGGTGTGAGAAGGTGTGTGGACGCAGGCGGGTGCCGACTCCGGCAACGGGGATGATGGCTTTCATGACAGAGGGTGCTTGAGCTGGGTTGAAAAAACCTTGTTTTTATATTTTAATGAAAATAAGGGTAATTCCGAACTGCATCTGCCTCCGCGTCTCCGATGCCGGAAATATGGAAATCAATTGTATTTTATCGGCGAGAAACGACAAAAAAGAAATTTCCGGGTGCGAAGTTGAAAAGACTTTTTAAACAGTCAGGGGTGATTCCCGTTCTTGAGGACAGGCTGGTGCTGATTACGGCCAGGAAATCCGACCGGTGGATCATTCCGAAGGGATATGTTGAAAAAGGGCTCTCCCCGGCGGATTCTGCCGCCAAAGAGGCCTATGAGGAGGCCGGGCTTGTCGGCCGTGTCCGTTACAAGGAGATCGGAGAGTACCGGTACCGGAAGTTCGGCAAACAGTTTTCCGTGAAGGTTTTTCCTTTCTTCATCGAAAACATGCTTGACGAGTGGGAGGAGATGCATCTGCGCGAGCGCAGGGTGGTCTCTCCCGGAGAGGCTTTCGACATGCTCTATCATGATGAACTGAAAGCCATCATTTCGGGTTTTTTCGGAATAAGCCGGTCCTGAACCGACGCTTTTCGGCGGAAAGTGGGGATCCGGTTTTCATGGGTCCAGTGGCTGCGCCGGAGAAGACGGCAGGTTTTTTTATGTGAGGGATTATTTTTTTGGTAATGTTGTTCCATGTCTTATATTGTGAGCCTTCCATTAAGGAAACGGGGCATGGCGCAGCTGGTAGCGTGCCTGCTTTGGGAGCAGGAGGTCCCGAGTTCGAGTCTCGGTGCCCCGACCGGGTGGGTTCATTGACAGATGTGTTGTGCCCGTAGCTCAATGGATAGAGCATCAGCCTTCTAAGCTGAGGGTTACTGGTTCGAGTCCAGTCGGGCATACAAGGTGTATCCATAGGCTTTTTATGGTGATTGTAGCTCAGTTGGTTAGAGCGCCAGGTTGTGGCCCTGGAGGTCGGGGGTTCGAGTCCCCTCATTCACCCGCAGAAGGCCCCATCGACTAGTGGTTAGGTCATCACCCTTTCAAGGTGGTAGCACGGGTTCGAATCCCGTTGGGGTCACACGATTGTTCAGCCTGCACCGGCGCCTGCCGGTTCTTCCCGCCGGGAGTTGTGCAGGAGTGGAAACATCTTTTCGTTGCTGTTTTTTCAAGCTCTGTACGTTGCCGGTCCAGAGCTTTTTTTATTTTCAAATGCAGATTCTCCCGGTCCTATGAAAATATCTGTCAACTGGCTCAAAGATTTCCTCCCGTCGTTTTCTCCCGACATCCCTGCACTTGTTGAAAAACTGACCTTTCTCGGTCTTGAAGTCGAGGAGGTGCATGCCATGCAACTGCCTGATGAACTGGTTGTTGCCGGCCGGATCGAGGATGTTCAGCCTCATCCCGATGCCGACCGTCTGACGGTCTGCAAGGTTGCTGCCGGCGGCCATGAGCTGCTGCAGATTGTCTGCGGTGCGCCCAATGTGCGCCAGGGAATGATCGTGCCTGTCGCTACCGTCGGCGCAAAGCTGCGGCTGCCGGACGGAGAGGTTCTGGCCATCAGGAAATCCAAAATCCGGGGAGTGCACTCTTTCGGCATGATCTGTGCCGCCGATGAACTCGGTTTGTCGGAGGACCACAGCGGAGTCATGGAACTCGATCCCTCAGTCTTGCCCGGTACGCCGCTTTCGGCTGTTCTGGAGAGTGACGTCATGCTTGATATAGCCGTTACTCCCAACCGTCCCGATGTGCTCTCGCACCTTGGCATGGCCCGCGAACTCGCCCCTCCCGAAGAGATCATCCTGCCGCCGGGGCATCCGGTGAATTTTTCCGGAACCGGCACGCTGGTTGAAATCGCCGACAGGGAAGCCTGCCCTTACTATACCGCGGTTGTGATTCGCGGCATCGAGGTGCGGGAGTCGCCGGCATGGCTGAAGCGCCGCCTGGAAAGCATCGGACTGAATCCGAAAAACAATATTGTCGATATCACCAATTACATCCTCCACTCCATCGGTCAGCCCCTGCATGCCTTCGATCTGAAGAAGCTTTCCGGCGAGCGGGTGGTGGTCCGCAGTGATGTCGCTGCCGGCTTTACGGCGCTCAATCAGGAAAACTGCGCCGTTCTTGCGGGGATGCCGGTTATCTGCGATGCCCTGAAGCCCGCTGCACTGGCCGGGGTTATGGGCGGACTCGATTCTGCGGTTTCGGTCGCCACAACGGACATTCTGCTCGAGTCGGCTTATTTTTCCCCGTCCCGTATCAGAAAGTCCGCAAGGAAAGCCGGAATTTCGTCCGATTCGTCCTACCGTTTCGAAAGGGGGGTCGATCCCCTGAATGTGAAAAGGGGAGCGGAATGCGCCGTTGCAATGATTCTTGAACTTGCCGGCGGCCGGGTAACCGAGGCCATGGAGTGCGGTTCCCTGCCTGAGGAGCCCTGCAGGGTTACACTGAGACCCGACAGGGTCAACGCCATGCTCGGCAGTTCCATCGCCGCGGATACCATGAAGCACATTCTTGTCCGTCTCGGCTTCCGGTTTGCCGCTTCGGCGGAGAATGGCGGTATGGAGTTCAGTGTTCCGTCATGGCGAGTTGACGTAACGTCGGAGATCGATCTCGTCGAAGAGGTCGCCAGGGTATACGGGTACGACAATATCCAGCCCTCGGCCCAAATGAGGACAACCTATCCCCAGTCCCGCAAGGTGCCGGAATATTTTCCGGATTATCTCCGGGGTATTCTCATCGGGCTCAATTTTCGGGAGATTCTCACCAATCCGCTGATCAGGCGTTCGGAAGCCGAACTGTTCGACAGCCGGGTCGTTACCGCTCTCAATCCCATCAGTGAAGGTCTGGAGGTTCTGCGCCCTTCGCTTGTTCCCGCTTTTCTGAAGGTGATTGCACACAATATCCGTCACGGAAACAGAGACCTGCGGTTTTTTGAGATTGCCAGCGGGTTCCTCGCTGCAGGTGTTTCCAGGGACGGGGCGTCGCCTCTCGAAGCATTCGGTGAGCGCGAGTATCTTGTCATGGCCATAACCGGCTCCAGCCATCCCCGCCTCTGGAATCAGCCTGCCGTGAAGAGCGATGTTTACGATATGAGCGGCGCGGTGCAGATGCTGCTCGAGAAGCTGAATTTACTTGACAAATCAGCGCTTATTGCATATAATGAAAATACGGTTGGTATTGATTTGCTGCTGACCGGACAGGGGGAGAGCCGTACCTGCCGTGCAGGGACGGTCCTGATGGTGGACAGTGCTGTGCTCGGCGAGTTCGATATCGGGCAGGATGTGTTTCTTGCGGAACTCGATACCGCGGTGCTTGAGGAAGCGTTCAGCGCTGCAGTCGTTTATGATCCACCCTCCAGGTTTCCTGCTGTCCAGAGAGATCTATCGTTCATTCTTCCCCGTGGCGTGGCTGTTCAGAAGCTTGTCGATGTTGTCAGGGCAAGCGATCCCCTCATCAGAAACGTCTCTGTTTTCGATCATTTCGAACGCAGTGCGGAACAAGGTGGGGAACGCAGTGTGGCGCTCTCTCTTGATATTGTCGATCACGAGAGAACCCTGCAGGACGAGAGAATCAACGGTATACTTGAGAAGGCCGGCACGAATGCCGGAAAACAACTTGGTGCGGTAATTCGACAAGTCTGATACTTTTTGTTCCATGCATGATCAGGACAGGCAGACCATCATGGCTGATGTCAGCCTCCTTGAAGAGAATGTCGGAAACCTCGTTTCCCGGCTGGATGAATGCCGGAGAGAAAATGAGCTGCTTCGTTCGGAGCTTGCGACTCTTCAGAATATTCTGAGATCCTGCAAGCTGCCTGATACAGGCTCGACTCCCCTGACCGGTCCTGAATCCGAGTTTACCTATGCCGAGAAACTGCGGGTCAAGCAGAAGCTTGTACTCATTCTGCAGAAGATCGAGCTGGAACTGAGAAGTCCCCGAAACTTGTAGGAGAGCCGTATGGAAAAGATCGATGTAAATGTCTACGGCGACAGTTATCCGCTGCGCACCGGAAGCCGTGAGCTGACTGAAAATGCGGCTCAGGATGTGGATCGTGCCATGCGGCTGTACGCCGAAAAAGCGCCGACTTTTGAACCGGTTAAACTTGCTGTGCTTTCAGCGATTTCGTTTGCCGAAAAGAATATCGAACTCGAAGAGGAACTGGAAGAGTTGCGGCAGAAAATAAACCGGATCAATGTTTTTATTGGGCAAAGTTTACAGGAATAATTTACATTAGAGTAGAAGAAATATCCGCACCAGGTACGAGGGGTGTATTGTAAGTAAAAGAACTAACACTATTAAGACGGGAGCCGAACTCTTCTTTTTGATTGCAGGCCTTGATTGACTCTCCGGTTCATCCGGGTATCATCGGCAGTCACCGGATTTGCCGCATTGGAAGCAAAAAACCTGAAGGAGGCGCCCACCGTGTTGCACGGGTTCTTGAATCTTACACATCCCGCCCTGGTGCGGATTTTTTTGTTTAAAACGGTGCTTCCTTCTCCTGAGAGGTGGAGCATGTTAAAAGGAGGTAAACGGTAATGGGTATTGTCATAAACCTGTTTCTGATTGTATTTGCGGCGGTCGTGTTTTTTGTCATCGGTTTTTTTCTCGGACGGTATTTCCTTGAACGTATCGGTACTACAAGGGTTCTTGAAGCTGAAGAACGGGCTGTACAGATAGTTCAGGAGGCCCAGAAAGAGGCCAACGAGTACAAGGAGCTCAAGGTTACCGAAGTAAATCAGGAGTGGAAGAAGAAACGGAGGGAGTTCGACCAGGAAGTGGTCATCAAGAACAACAAGTTCACCCAGCTCCAGAAACAGATCCAGCAGAAGGAAGGTCAGCTGAAGAAGCAGAGCCAGGACCTCCGGGATGCCGAACGCAAGCTCCAGGAGCAGCGCAAGGAGTCCGAACAGACGATGGAAACGGTCAGAAACCGCTCCGCCGAGCTTGAAAGGATCATTGCCGAGCAGAACCAGCGGCTCGAGAGCATCAGCAACCTGCAGGCCGACGAGGCCCGCCAGATGCTTGTAGACAATATGGTGTCGAAGGCCCGCGAAGAGGCTACCGAAACGATTCACCGCATTCACGAAGATGCCGAGCAGCAGGCCGAACGTCTTGCCGAGAAGACCCTGCTTACGGCCATCCAGAGAATTTCCTTCGAACAGGCCACCGAAAACGCCCTTTCGGTGGTGCACATCCAGAGTGACGAGCTCAAGGGCCGCATTATCGGCCGCGAAGGCCGGAACATCAAGGCTTTCGAGAATGCAACCGGTGTGGATATCATAGTCGACGATACCCCTGAAGTGGTCATTCTCTCCTGCTTCGATCCCCACCGCCGCGAGCTTGCAAAGCTTACCCTGCAGAAGCTGCTCGTTGACGGCATCATTCATCCCGTTGCCATCGAGAAAGCCTATGAGGATGCCAAAAAAGAGATCGACGACGTCATCATGACCGCCGGAGAGGAGACTCTCGCCTCGTTGCAGCTTCCCGATATGCCTGCCGAACTGGTGCGGCTGATCGGCAACATGAAATTCCATACCGTTTACGGTCAGAACCTTCTGCAGCATACCAAAGAGGTAGCCATGCTGGCAGGCCTCATGGCCGCCGAGCTCAAGCTCGATGTGCGCATTGCCAAGCGTGCAGGGCTCCTGCACGATATCGGCCTGGTTCTTCCTGCGGGCAACGAACCCCACGCCCTGACCGGAAGCGCTTTCCTGAAGAAGTTCAATGAGTCGCCGCTGGTCATCAATGCGGTGGCCGCCCACCACGGGGACGTTGAAAAAGAGTCTCCTCTTGCCGATCTTATCGATGCGGCAAATGTCATTTCGCTCTCACGGCCCGGAGCCAGGGGCGCTGTGACCGCCGACGGCAACGTCAAGAGACTCGAAAGCCTCGAAGAGATCGCAAAGGGATTTCCCGGTGTCCTGAAGACCTATGCCCTGCAGGCCGGAAGGGAGATCAGGGTTATTGTCGAAGGCGACAACGTCAGCGACTCCCAGGCCGATGTGCTTGCCCACGACATTGCCAGCAAGATCGAGTCGGAAGCCCAGTACCCTGGCCAGATCAGGGTGACCATCGTACGGGAGAGGCGGTCGATAGCATACGCCAAGTAAGGTGAATGGCAATGGTGCTTTCCGCTCATGACAACGGGGAGCGGAGCACGTTTCCGACAGGGGACAGGGGACAATGGAGAAATGAAAAAAGGCTGCAGGGGATTTTCCCGGCAGCCTTTTTCAGTTTTAAACCGGACGATTGATTTTACAGGACGCCTTTCGTCGATGGCAGCTCCTTGCCGGTTATGGCTACGGCCATTTTCATGGCATAGGCGAACGCCTTGAACATGGCCTCGATCATGTGGTGGGTGTTTTTCCCGTCAAGAATCGCCAGGTGGATGTTTGCATGCATGGTTCTCGACAGGGACAGAAAGAAATGCTCGACCATTTCGGTTGAAAATCCCCGGATAACCGAACGTTTGAAATCCGCCGAGAAGACGCAGTAGCTCCGGCCGCCGAGATCGAGGGCGCAACGGGCAAGCGTTTCGTCCATGGGGATCATGGCCCAGCCATAGCGCTGGATTCCCGCCTTGCTGCCAAGCGCCTGGTTGAGGGCGGTGCCGAGCACCAGCGCGATATCCTCTACCGAGTGGTGGTCGTCTACCTCCGTATCCCCCTTGCAGTCGAGGATGATGTCGATTCCTGAATGTTTGCTGAAGTTGGCAAGCATATGGTCGAAAAAGACCACTCCGGAACGTATGCTGGCGGCGCCGGTGCCATCGAGGTCGACGGTTGCCGTAATATCGGTTTCTTTTGTCGTTCTTGTAACGGTCGCCTTTCGGCCTGGGGTGTTCAGGGTTTGCAGCATGAGCGGTCAGCGGATAAATTTGTTGATAAGGAACAGCACAAGGCTGAGAAGTACGGACAGGAGTATCGACGAGCCGAGGGGAAAGAAAAACCGGAAGTTTTCCTTTCTGATACGGATATCGAGAGGAAGGTTGCCGAACCAGTTCAGCCATCCCGGTATTCCTGCTTTTCCTGCAGCCATGAGCAGCAAGCCGCAAATTACGGCACAAAGTCCGGTCAGAACAAGGAATTTCCCCGCATCGGTAAACACAGCTTGGAAATAATTCAAAAGTTGCTAAATTAAGGCCTTTGTCAGTGATAAGATACGATATTTGGAACATTAATACAGCGGCTGGAAATGCATGTCTTTCTTGTAATTGTCGGTTTGCTTGCTTCGATTCTGCTTGTAGGGTCTGTTTTACTGCAAAGCCCGAAAAGCGGAAGTGGTCTTACCGGCGGTATTGCCAGTATGGGTACGGTTCAGACTCTCGGAGTCAGAAGGACGGGTGACTTTCTCAGCAAGGTTACGGCCACCCTGGCCGCCGTTGTCATGATCGCCGCTTTCATCGCCCAGTTTACCCTTCCGGCAAGAGAGGCGAAACTGAAAAGTTCGAAAAGCATTCTGCAGGAGAGCGCTCCGGTTGCACCGCTCAAAAGCGTTCCTTCGCTTCCGAAAACTCCGGTCTCTCCGTTACTTCCTGCTGCTCCGGCGAAATAATATTCTTTTAGGCAATGCACCCGTGGCTCAATCGGTAGAGCAACTGACTCTTAATCAGTGGGTTGGAGGTTCGAGTCCTCCCGGGTGCACCAGTAGCAAAA